>JAVRPG010000099.1:0-2642 GCA_032162325.1 Mycobacterium sp.
CACGGCACACGATATTTTGCGGGAATTTACCGGCGAAAAGTTTTTCTTCCGTCCTTGGGGCACCGAGGGACAGCTAGACCGGCGGTGCCTCAACCGCACTGCGGTCAACTATCTGGTTAGCGGGAAGCACACCTGCGTGTTATGGAACAGCGTGCCGCGCGATTGGGCGGATCCGGTCGGGTGGATCGACCGGGCGCTAGCCGATGTCCGCACGCGAGAACACACCCTGGTGGTCATTCACGACCTGCCGTCCGGGGCCATGGACGGACTACCACGCTTTCTCGACGAATTGGACCGCAGCGGGGTGGCAGTGACTGCCGAACTGCCCACCGAGTGCGTGCCGATCATCGGTGGCCGCATCGTTGGTGCTGTCGACCATCTGATGCCGCTCTGACTATTGCTCAGCGCGCCTTCCAGACCGGCTGGCGCTTCTCGGCGAACGCCAACGGGCCTTCTTTGGCGTCCTCGGTTTTCAGCAACGTACCGAACTCGCGCACGGTGCGGGCCCAGCCGGGTTCCTCGTCGGGAATGACGCCGTCGTCGGCGCCGTAGGCGATCCGCTTGCTGGCCTGTATCGACAGCGGCGCGTTGACGGTGACCCGCTCGGCCAGGGCCAGCGCTGCCTCCAGCACGGTGCCGTCCGGGACAACCTGGTTGATAAGTCCCCAGTTGGCCGCCTCGGCTGCGCTGATCGGCTCGCCGGTGAGCAGCATCTGCATCGCCACTTTTCGCGGCAGCTGATGCGCGATGCGGAACACGCCGCCGGCACCCGCGATCAGGCCGACCTTGACTTCCGGCAGACCGAACTTCGCGCGTTCCTCGGCCACCACGAGGTCGCTGGCCAGGGCCAGCTCGGTGCCACCGCCCAGCGCGGTGCCGTTGACCGCAGCGATCGTCGGCTTGTCGATGAAGTGGTGGACGTACCCCGCGAAGCCCCACTCGCCGTGGTCGGGGTGGTAGAGATTCTCACGGCGCGAAATCGCCTTGAGATCGGCTCCCGCGCAGAAGGATTTGTCGCCGGCGCCGGTGATCACCACAGCCCGCACGTCGGCGTCGTCTTGGGCCTGCGCGAGCGCGTCGCCGACGGCGACGCTGACGGCGCCGTTGACCGCATTGCGGGCCTCGGGCCGGTTGATCGTGATCACCATGACGTTGCCGCGGCGCTCGACCAGCGCTCCAGGTTTTGACTGGGCTTCCGCGGCGGCGACCGCTTCGGTCACAGCAGCTCCACGATGGTGGCGTTGGCCTGGCCACCGCCTTCGCACATGGTTTGCAGGCCGTACCGAATTCCCTTGTCCCGCATGTGGTAGAGCATGGTCGTCATGATGCGGGCTCCGGAGCCGCCAAGCGGGTGGCCGAGCGCGATGGCACCGCCGTTGGGGTTCAGCTTCTTCTCGTCGGCGCCGATGTCCTTGAGCCACGCCAGCGGAACCGGCGCGAACGCCTCGTTCACCTCGAACACGCCGATGTCGTCGATCGAGAGACCCGAGCGCTTGAGCACCTTCTGCGTCGCCGGGATCGGTGCGGTCAACATGATCACGGGGTCGGCACCGGCCAACGCCACGCTGTGCACCTTGGCAAGTGGCTTGAGGCCCATCGACTTCGCCTTCTCGGCGGACATGAACAGCAGCGCCGCGGAGCCGTCGGAGATCTGCGAGGCGTTGCCCGCGTGAATCACGCCATCCTCCTTGAACGCGGGCTTGATGGTCGCCATCTTCTCGACCGTGCCACCGCGGCGGATGCCCTCGTCCTTGAGCACCGCGTTGCCGTCCTGGTCCTTGATCGCGACGATCTGATCATCGAAGGCGCCGGAATCCTGTGCGGCAGCAGCCTTCTCGTGAGATCCGAGGGAGAACTGATCGAGCGAGGTGCGGTCGAAACCCCACTGCTCGGCGATCATCTCCGCGCCGGTGCCCTGGTTCGGAGTCTGGCTGTAGCGGCTGCGGAAGGCTTCCGGGTACGGGTGACCGCCGTTGGCCAGCGATGCGCCCATCGGGGTGCGGGACATCGACTCGACGCCGCCCGCGACGACGACGTCGTAGTGGCCTGCCGCCACGCCTGCCGCGGCGAAGTGCACCGACTGCTGGCTGGACCCGCACTGCCGATCGACTGTGACGCCGGGAACGCTCTCCGGCCAACCCGCCGCGAGCACCGCGGTGCGCGCGATGTCGAGCGCCTGCTCGCCCGCCTGCATGACGCAGCCCCAGATCACGTCGTCGACGAGCGCCGGGTCGATTCCGGCGCGTTGCACGAGGCCGTTGAGCACCTGAGCGGACAGCTCGCCGGGATGAACGCCCGACAGACCACCGTTGCGCTTGCCGACGGGCGATCGAACCGCCTCGACGATGACGGCTTCAGCCATGAAAATTCTCCTTCGACGTGGGTTTGAGATGTCTCACCAGCATGGTGACTACCACCGAAGGTAGAACAGCCGGGTTTCCCTGGTCAACCTACTGGTTGGTAGGCGCAGTCGGTCCCTACGGCTGCCTGGACTGCGCCGCCTTCGACCAGGTCACCTCGACCGGCAGGTCGTCCGCCCATGGCTGACGCGTCACCATGTCCGCGACCCGCACGACGCCGCGCTCGAACTCGCCCGTCGCCGCGTCGACCAGGCGGTATTCCTGGGTCTGCCTATGGATCGG
>JAVRPG010000100.1:0-3880 GCA_032162325.1 Mycobacterium sp.
TCATGTCCCGCGCCGAAAAGCCGGGTGTGCCTGCAGGCACGACGAAGCCGATGATGCCCTCCTTGGAGCGGGCCCACACGATCGCGATGTCGGCGATCGATCCGTTGGTGATCCACATCTTCGAACCGTTCAGGATCCAGTCCGACCCGTCGCGCCGGGCGGTGGTGCGCATGCCCGCGGGGTTGGAGCCGAAGTCCGGCTCGGTCAGCCCGAAGCAGCCGATCACGTCGCCGGTGGCCATGGCGGGCAGCCACTGGTTGCGCTGCTCCTCGCTGCCCCAGCGGTAGATGGCGAACATCGCCAGCGAGCCCTGCACCGACACCAGGCTGCGCAGGCCGGAATCGATGGCCTCGAGCTCCTGGCACACCAGCCCGTATGCGGTCGCGGTCGAGCCTCCACAGCCGTAGCCCTTCAGGTGCATGCCCAGCACACCAAGCTTGCCCAGGTCAGCGGCCAGCTCACGGACCGGCACCTCGCCGGCCTCGAACCAGTCGGCGATGTGCGGGCGCAGCCGCTGGTCGCCGAACCGACGCACCGTCTGCCGCAGCTCGATGTCTTCGGGCGTCAGCAGCGAGTCGAGGTCGAGCAGGTCTTCGATCCGGGTAGGCATGGTCCATGTCTACACCCGGCCTGCGACGATCTGGGCCTCGATACCCTGTTCGGTGATGACTGAACAACACAGGTGGCAGGGCTTGGCCACCAAGGCTATCCACGCCGGGTTTCGGCCCGACCCGGGCACCGGTGCCGTCAATGTGCCGATCTACGCGAGTTCGACGTTCGCGCAGGACGGCGTCGGCGGGCTACGCGGCGGCTATGAATACGCGCGCACCGGGAATCCGACGCGCGCGGCGCTGGAGGCGTCGCTGGCCGCGGTGGAGGAGGCCGCGTTCGGGCGGGCGTTTTCCTCCGGCATGGCGGCCACCGACTGTGCGCTGCGCGCGGTGCTGCGGCCGGGCGATCACGTCGTCATCCCGGACGACGCCTATGGCGGCACCTTCCGGCTGATCGACAAGGTGTTCACCAACTGGGGCATCACCTACACGGCGGTGGCACTGTCCGATCTCGACGCCGTCCGTGCGGCGATGACGTCGAAGACCCGGTTGATCTGGGTGGAGACGCCCACCAACCCGCTGCTTTCCATCGCCGACATCGGTGCGATAGCACAACTGGCTGCCTCCGCAAACATAAAGGTGTTGGTGGACAACACCTTTGCCTCACCGGCGTTGCAGCAGCCGTTGCTCTTCGGCGCCGACATCGTGTTGCATTCGACGACCAAGTATATCGGCGGACACTCCGACGTGGTCGGCGGCGCACTGCTGACCAACGATGAAGAACTCGATACCGCGTTCGCATTCCTGCAGAACGGCGCGGGCGCGGTACCCGGCCCGTTCGACGCGTATCTGACCATGCGGGGGCTCAAGACGCTGGTGCTGAGGATGCAACGGCACAGCGACAACGCCGCGCTGGCGGCCGAGTTCCTCGACGGCCACCCCGTCGTCGAGACCGTGCTGTATCCGGGGCTGCCGGGACATCCCGGTCACGAGGTCGCCAAGCGGCAGATGAGCGGGTTCGGAGGCATGGTGTCGGTCCGGATGCGCGGCGGGCCGCAGGCCGCGCACGACTTCTGCTCTCGGACAGAGCTTTTCATCCTTGCCGAGTCGCTGGGCGGGGTGGAATCGCTGATCGAGTATCCGGGCGCGATGACGCATGCGTCGACCGCGGGCTCGCAACTGGAGGTGCCCGACGACCTCGTGCGGCTGTCGGTCGGCATCGAGGATTCCGCCGACCTGCTCGCCGACCTGGAGCAGGCGCTACGCTAGCGCCCGTCGCACCGCCGATGCGGTGATAGCCAGGTTCACTTCGGCCATCGCCGTTGGATATTCGTCCACCCAACTGCCGCTGGCGATTTCACCTGCCCTGGCGTGGACCCACCGCCAGCCGCGGTCGTTGAGGCTCAGCAGCGCACCGAGCCCGTCGACCGCGTGCAACAACGAGATGATCGCCGCGGTCGGCGGGGCGGGCGGCCTGCGGTCGAACAACGCCGCCAGCAGCGCCGAGCGCGCGTTGCCGACCCGTTCCCTGTTGGTCAGCGGCCACGCATACGGGTGGCTGAATCGCTTGGAGTTCAACCGAATTCGCCGGATCTGGCCCGTCTGGTCCAGATAGGCGACGAGATTCTCCTCGGTGTGCTTGGACAGCCGCTTGACCGCGGTCGCCGGACGCAGCGGACGGCGTTGCAGCAGCTGGAACGCCGGCGCGACGACGGGATCCATCGGCCCGGGAGCCGCGAGCGCCACCAACCGGCCAGGTTCGACCGGCTCACCGGCCATCGCCGGCCGAATTCGGCAGGCGTGCGCAAGGTCCAGCAGCACCGCGCCGGACAGCACCCGCCCCCGGCGGGCACGGTCAAGACCGGGCTGAGCGGACGCATTGTCCAGCAGCAGCAGAAACAGGTCCTCGGCGATCTGCGCCATAGGCGGACTGTAAACCGCGCCGCGGCGCAATCGCGACTTAGGAGTGGTACGGCTCGGCGCTGACCAGCGTGACCTTGACGGTGTTGCCGTTGGGCACCTGGTAGGTGCGCGTCTCGCCGACCTTCGCGTCGATCAGGGCCTCGCCCAGCGGGGACTTCGGCGAGTACACCTCGAGCTTGCCGTCGCTGACGCCCTCCTGCCGGGTGGCGATGAGGAAGGTCTCGGTATCGCTCTTGTCATCGTCGTAGAACACCTTCACGACCGAGCCCGGCAGTGCCACACCGGACTGCTTGGGCGCCTCGCCCACCTTGGCGTTGTTCAGCAGCTCCTGCAGCTGACGGATGCGGGCCTCCTGTTGGCCCTGCTCCTCGCGGGCGGCGTGATAGCCGCCGTTCTCGCGCAGGTCGCCTTCCTCGCGGCGGTCGTTGATCTCGGCAGCGATGACCGGTCGATTGGCGATCAGCTGATCGAGCTCCGCCTTCAGCCGGTCGTGTGCCTCCTGGGTCAGCCAGGTGACCTGGGTGTCGGTCATGTCGTCGCGCTCCCCTCGTTGTTCCTCTCGCGCTCTTCGCGTAAGAAAACTCGTGTTACGGCGCCGGGAGCGTTCCCACGTGTATTGCCACAATCGCGAGCGCCGAATCAGCACACTAAAAGCAGCAATACACGGCCCCAGCAGGACCGTGTACCGGACCATGATAGCACCGCGGGGACAGCGGATTTTCACGAATTCGCAGTTCGGCGTTTGTTGCGTCGACTTCCCCTGTGTGTTCTACGAGGCCACCAGGTAGGACGGCACATCGGTGCCGCAGCCGTAGACGTCGCCGACCACCGGCGGCCGACTGGCCTTGACGACCGTGGTGAACTGCACAGTCTTCTGCGCCGACGGTGGAACCAGCACCTCGCGGCGGCCGGTCTCGCTGCCGTCTATCGACCGTGCCCGCACGATGCATACCACCGGCCGGGACGGGTCGTCGCGGGTCACGGTGATCGTCACCTGCACGGTTTCATCGTCGACCAGTTGATAGCCGCCCAGCTCACCTTTGACCTCCCCGGTGCCGAGCCGCTGCGAAGCGATGACCGCGATCCCAATCCCGATCGCGAGGACCAGCACGGTCAACCCGACCGCGATCCAACGGCGGTTGCTGCGCGACAGCCGCTGCCGCCCGTAGCGGCCAGCGGGGCGCCCGATCATGTCGTTTCGCATGCCCGTCCGTCGGATAGATGTACAGAACTGGAACTATAGGGACTACTCAAATGTGCGAGCTGGTTGAAACCTCTCGAGAATGTCGGCTTGAACAGGTAAGAGGGATCAGGTTGAGCGAACTGCGGTTGATGGCGGTGCATGCCCACCCGGACGACGAGTCCAGCAAGGGTGCCGCCACCATGGCCCGCTACGCCGACGAGGG
>JAVRPG010000101.1:0-7992 GCA_032162325.1 Mycobacterium sp.
GCACCAGTCCCGCCATGGCGTTGGCCACGACGATGACCCAGACCAGCAGGAAGCCGTACTGCGCGCCGGCACTGACGTTGGCAGCGACGTTGCCGGGGTCGACGTAGGCGATGGCCGCAACGAACGCCGGCCCAAGCAGGAGCCAGCTGGGCCGCAGCCGCGGCTCGGTGTCCTGAAACAACTAACCCACTCTCTATCCGGTACTTCGAATAGAAAAGTTAGGTTAGACGAAACCTCGACGAGAGGCTAGCGAGGGATCGCTACCGGCCCCAACCCCAGCCGCCGATCACCAGGCCGCCGCCCCACGGCCAGCCGCCGTACCAGTTGTTCTCCTGGGGTGAGGTGACGATCTGAGAGCTGCCGTTGGTCTGGCACTGCGTTGTGTTGGGGGCGACGGTCGTGCATTGCGGCACAGCTGCGGCGACCGGTGCCATCGCGATGGCAGCCGAGACACCTGCTGCCGCCAAAAGCGGTGTGAGAGAGCGAATCTTGGTTCGCATGGTTGGCCTCCTTAAGTGGGCCGCGAAAGTCTTGGTTAGCGGCCGCCGTGGCCGCCGCCGTGGGGGCCGTCGCCTCCACCGATGATCAACGCAGGACCGTAGAACTCGTCATCCCACGGATACATATAAGTTGGTTCCGCCGGTGTGGCGTTGATCTGAACGTTGCCCGGCGTCGCGCATTCGGTCGTTGAGCCGCCGAGGGCTTCGGCGCCGCCGGTGTCGGTGCACGCGGGCAACGTAGAGGAATCGCTGGGTTGGGCGACGGCGGCGGGCGCGGTGAGAATTGCCGCTGCGGCGCCTGCCGCGGCGATCAGCGGGGTGAAATGGCGCGGGATCCTCCGCATAGGCAATTCCTTCTTGAACAATTCGCCCCCGAGATATCACCCAGCGTACAGCCCTTTTCCACTGATGAGGGGCAAGTCGAGCGTCGTTCGGATCCCGGGCGCGGCCTCGACGACGGCGGGGATGGCGTTGACGACACGAGCGGCGGTGGCGACTAATCCGGCGTGGTTGTGATCGCCCTTGCGGCTGCTGAGACAGACGTCCAACGCATAGGACGGCTCGCCCGTCACCTCGACGCGGTAGGAGCCGCCTTCCTGCGCGGGTTGCGGCCAGTCCGGGCGCAGGTCGTCGCGCAGGCGGGTGACGTGTTCGAGTACGACAGCGGGCTTGCCGCCCTTCATGCCACGCACCTCGAACCGCAGTGCGGCGGCGCTGCCCTTGGGGATGTGGCCGGCCGCGATGTCGAAGTCCTCGGGCGCGGGTTCGCGGACGTAGTTCTCGGTGACCTCGTCGAGTTCGACGCCGAGGCCCGCGGCGAGTTGGCGGACCACCGATCCCCACGCCAGGCTGAGTACACCGGGCTGCAGCAGCATCGGCAGTTCGTCGAGCGGCTTGCCGAAGCCCATCACATCGAACATCACGGTGGCGCTGTCGTAGGTGGCGTAGTCGACGATCTCCATGCAGCGGATCTGCTCGATGCTCTGGCAGGTGCCTGCCAGGGCGAGCGGAAGCAGGTCGTTGGCGAAGCCGGGGTCGATGCCGTTGACGAAAAGGCTTGCGTTGCCTGCCTTGGCGGCGTCCTCGATCGGCGTGACGAGCTCGTCGGGAAGGGTCTGCCACGGGTACTGGAGGAAGACGGCGCTGCTGCCGACGACGTTGACACCCGCTGCGAGGATGCGCCGGTAGTCCTCAAGCGCGTCGGGCAGTCGGTTGTCGGCCATCGCGGTGTAGACGGCGCACTCGGGGTTTGTCGCCAGCACCTGGTCGAGGTCGGTGGTCGCTTTGATGCCTGTCGAATCGTCAAGTCCCGCAAGCTCTGCGGCGTCCTTGCCCGCCTTGGACTCGCTCGACACCCACACCCCTGTGAGTTCGAACCGCGGGTCGGTGATCAGCTGGGTCAGTGCGTGTCGGCCGACGTTGCCGGTGCCGATTGCTGCGACTTTGATGGCCATGGCTAGCTCCTCACAGATCCGGGATGGGCAGGTCGAGGTTCGGGAAGGTGATACCTCCGTCGACCTCGAGGGTCTTGCCGGTCAGATAACTGCCTGCGGGGGAGGCGAGATATACGGCGGCAGCGGCGATGTCTTCCGGATCGCCGAGCCGCCGCATCGGTGTCACCTTCTCCATGGGGGTGCGCAACTCGTCGTTGGAGGCGACGATGTCGAGCGCGGAGGTGAGGATCGAACCTGGCGCGATCGCGTTGACCCGTATGCGGGGGCACAGGTCCAGCGCGGCCAGCCGGGTGTAGTGCGCGAGCGCGGCTTTGGCGGTGCCGTAGGCGACGAACCCGCGGCCTGCCAGTCGGCCCATCGTCGAGGTGATGTTGATGATGCTGCCGCCGCCGGAGTGCTCGAGCATGAGCGGGACGGCGGCCGCGGTGAGCGCGTGCGCGGTCGAGACGTTGAACGTGAACGCGTCCCTGAGGTCCTTCGTGGAGGTGTTGACCAACGGGGCGGGCATCGTGCCGCCGATGTTGTTCACGACGATGTCTAGTTTGCCGAACGCCTCGATGGCCTTGCCGGCCAGCGCGGCGGTGTCCTCGGGATGCGCGAGGTCGGCGACGACGATTTCGGCGCGCCTGCCGGTGGCCTGGATCTGTTCGGCGACTTCCTCGAGTTGGGACTGCGTTCGGGACGCAATCACCACGTCCGCACCGGCTTCCGCGAATGCCAGCGCCATCGCCGCGCCGAGCCCACGGCCCGCTCCGGTCACCACCGCGACTTGGTCGTCCAGCCGAAACCTGTCAAGAATCACTTGTGTCTTCCTTCCCTCGCCGGGCGAACCGTAGCAGGGGTTGGCGTCCCGCGTAACGTGATTTTGAAACACGTTCTAGTTTTCACAGGAAGGACACGTTCCCTTCCGAATGCGTCATCAAATGTTGACGCCGCCGAGAGAGGGCTACTTCTTGGCAGCGGCCTTCTTCGCGGGCATCAAGCATGCCGAAGTCCCCGGAGGCCGAGCCGGCCGGCTAGTCGACATGTCCCTCGCCGATCTCGCGGTCGAGCAGTGAGTCGCCCCGGCTACGTCGCCGACGTCGTGCCGATACACCGGCGGCACGTGATCGTGCGCGCCTACATCGACACCGGCGCGTTTGACAGGCCGTGCCCGAATTGCGGTGTCGCAGCTGGGCAGTGGTGCGTCGCAGAAGGTCCTGGACCGGATGGAGCGGATGGAGGACGACCCCGCAGACGGTCAGGTGGACGTGCTGCTGCTGTACCGGGCTGCGTACTACGAGAAGGATCCGGCTGCGATTCGGGGCTGGGGGCGGTACACGAAGCGGGCCGCCGAGTTGATGACTGGGTGGGCGCTGCAGCGCCACGGCTGCTCGCTGGAGGACCTGGACTGGACAGCCCGGCAGCAGTTGCGCACCGAGGCCAACGAGAAGGCCCTGGCTGAGCTGTAACTGGGGGCTAATCCGCAGGTCAGATACCCTAAATTCAAACTAGGGTATCTGGCTGAGGGCAGTTTCAAGATGAACTCCCCTCATGGCCATCGACTCGCTCGACTCGTGGCGGCGGCGCTCCAGCAGGCCGCGCAGGGCATGGATTAGCTTGGTCAGCATCGCGTTTTGCTCCTATCGGCAATTTGCCACGTTTGGCGGGAATGCTGGCAGGGCCGGTATTGCGGCGTGGCCAACGGCTGCAACTGCCTCGCCAGGTGCATGGCATGGATCACCTTCATCGTTCTTCGCGCTCCTCTCGGTAGGAACCGGCCCCCGGCGACTCACGCGGAGTACATTTTCTGGGGGGACGAATGTGCTCCGGGTCTGCCAGGGGCCGGTTACCTACCAGGGTGCCGTCAGGGGACTGTAAAAGTCGTCCCGGCTAGCTGGGAACCTGCGGGTACCGTTAGCGCCCGGCCGCCGTAGGGGCGGCGCCCCCTGGACTGGTCATCAGCCGCGCGGCTCGCGGGGCCTGGTGCTCGACGACCTGCGGGTAGCGGCACCGGCGTCGGTTCACGTCGGAGGTAGGCTCGTCCCTGCTGCGGCCGAACGCACCGGTTGGCGCGGCCCGGGCCTGGGTGCACGAAAATAGTCCGAGCCGCCGCTGCTGCCCCCTCGAACTGACTTTCAACATGAAAGTTCCCTTAACTGCAACCGGCCACCGAGCCGGGGTGGCGTCCTCTCGCGTCTAAAAGGGCTCTTCGCGAAGTCGGTAACACCGGGTGCACAAGCCGTTTCGGCGGGCGACATGGGTTTGGCCGAAATCCATTGCTACGGAGAGGCGACCGCGAAGAGGCGCCATTCGCCGGGCACGCCCTTCAGCTCGTAAGAGCCGCGCTCCTCGAATTCGAGTCCTGACCCGATCACGAGGTCGCGCAGCGTGCTGGACACGAGCACGTCGTTCGCCCCGGCCAGTGCGCTCACGCGCGCGCCGATGTGCACGGCGATCCCGCCGATGTCGTCGCCGCGGACCTCGCACTCTCCGGTGTGCAAGCCGGCGCGCACCTCGATGCCGAGTGCCTGCACCGCGTCGCGAATCGCCATCGCGCAGCGGATCGCTCGCTGCGGGCCGTCGAACATCGCGAGGAAGCCGTCGCCCGATGTGTTCACCTCGCGGCCTCGGAAGCGATTGAGTTGCACGCGGACGACGGCGTCGTGAGCGTCGAGCAGCGCGTGCCAGTCGCGGTCACCCATCTCTGCGGCGCGGCGCGTCGAGTCCACGATGTCGGTGAAAAGGACCGTAGCGAGCACCCGGTCGTCGGCCACCTCGGCCTGGTGCCCGGTGAGGAACGAGTGGATCTCATAAAACGACGGTCGCCACGGCTCAACGAAGTGCCACATGTTGCGCCCCGGCAGCTCGACCTACTTCGCGCCCGGTATGTGGTCGGCGATGTACTTTCCCTTAGCCGGCGCGACGATTGGGTCGTCAGTGTGGTGGAGGACAAGGATTGGTACTCGGACACTGGGAAGCAGCGGGCGCACATCCAGTTCGGCCACCAGAGGCGCCATGAGTGAAACCGTTCTTGGACTGGCCGCTAGGCGTTCGTGTCGGGCCCACGTTGCCCGGATCTGCTCGTTCCACGGCATGTCCGGGTTCCAGGCATGCTGTCCTTCTCCGGTACCCCACACAGCGACCAAGGCAGCAGAGACTCCAGGTCTCGGATCTGCGTAGCCTTCGAGTACTACAAGCGCGATTGTGCGGGACGGATGCGTCGCCGCGAATAGCGCTGCTGTCGCGAACGCGCCGTCGGCCGCGACGAGGACCGCTTCGCGGCTACCGAGATCGTCGAGCACCGCGGTGATGCTGTCGGCCCATTGCTCCAAGGTTGGCAGCGCGCCAGACATGACCGGATCGGAGGCTCCCGTACCCGGCTGGTCGAGGACGATGAGCCTTCCGAGCGATGCCATCGCCTCGACCCACCCTTGAACGGACGGTAGCTCCGGGAGGGTCTCGCAGCAGGTGAACCAGTTCGGGACGATGATGATGTCGCGAGGACCTTCACGCGACGCGCGGTAGGCGACCCGCAAGTCCCCGTTCAGCGCGTAGCGCGTCTCCGAGAACACTGCGGAAGTGTAAGCCGAAGAGCGGGTCGAGTTTCGGTGTCTTGCGACCAGCTGCAACAAAGTGTTCTTCGCATATTCGGTGTCACTAGCGGCTCAGCGGCTTTCACCCAACCCAGTCCACCACGTTTCCCCCGCTGTCGTTGCAATCGACGGTCTCGTCGTTGCGATCCCAATCTCGGATCGCAAACGGTGTCGAAGAAATCGTGGGTTCGCTTCGGTGTTCATAATCGTAGTAATCCTTCGGATCACGACCTCAAAAGGCAGCAAAAACCAGTTACACAGGCGGTAGCGTCATTGGTTGCTGGCTGGGCTGTCGACGGTATTTGCCACCCCAAGCACTCGGCAACGCCCCAGCGGCGATGTGACGGGAGACAACCATGAAGCGCTGCATCGTCGGAGGATCGGTTGCCCTGCTGATGGCCGCAGAGCTGATCGCCATAGCGCCGCCAGCCAGCGCCGGCTGCCAGTACGGAGGACCCGTTATCAGCAAGTGCGATGGACCCGTCCAGCCTGACGGCACCTGGCAACGTTGCGTGGCAGTTGCCCAATTGATTCCTCGCGGCGCCAGTTCCTATTTAGTGCCCGTCAGGCGCTGCGATTTGATGGGTCCTGACCAGCACCCTTGGGATCTCGCCTTCGCCGACCCACCGACACACATCGACGACTGAGCCGGGGACCATTCGTGAATGGAGAGAACCATGAGCCATGGTCTACGCCCGTCCCGGTGAAATGTAGTTAAGCCAATCGGTGCCATCATCTGCTCAAAACGTTTTGGGGTTGGTGCGACCAACAACTACGCGATGGCACCGTCATTTGGACCTCGCCGTCGGGTGACACGTACGTCACCACACCGGGTTCGGCGCTGTTGTTTCCAAGCTTGTGTGCACCGACCGGCGAACTGACTGTGCCCGACGTCGTGGTTGATGACCGCTGCGGGGAGCGCACGGCGATGATGCCCACACGTCGGCGCACCCGAGCCCAAAACCGGTCACACCGGATCGCAGCCGAACGCCGACAAAACCAGCGCGCCCGAGAAGCACGACGAAACGGTGGGAGGACGCGTACTTCGCGAACTTCCCCATCGTCGGAGACGACGACCCGTCGCGTTCTGATGGAATTGCTGCTGCTCACCGCGACCAAGGACATCGACATGAGCGAAGCCGCCGTCCTGACCAAACTCGTGCTCCGCTGACGGTTTCGGGCGCACAATTGGGGTGCACGTCCGAAATCTGGGGAGCCGCGATGAGCGAGCAACGGTACGACTTTTTCGGTGACATCTTCCAGCGGTACTTCAGACCCGCGATCGGCGCATATCCGCAGATGGGTGGAGCACTCGTCGAGAGGTTGCTCACGCTCACCGACGACGTCCCGGATCGATTGGCCCAGACCCGGCGCGCTGCGATGGCGTGGGGCAAAGCCGAGATCCCGAACGCCAGGATCACTTCAGAACTCTTCGTGATCACCCAACATGGACTGATGTATGCCGCCGGGTTGACCGAGTCGCGCCGGGCGCTGTATTACCTGGCGACGCCGCCCGGGTTGTTCGATCCGTTCGTCGATCAGATCGACACCATCGAACTGCGTGAGGGCGAGGTTGTCGTGGTGGACCGTGGGTTCGGCCGTGACCTCGCATCGGCTCATCCGATGGACGCCGCGCTGCGGCGGATACTCGACGAGCACCTGGCGCTGCGGGTCGATCTGCCCGCGTAGCTACTTCTTCGCCGCGGCCTTCTTGGCCGGTGCCTTCTTCGCCGGTGCCTTCTTCGCCGCCTTCTTCGCGGGCGCCTTCTTCGCAGCGGCCTTCTTGGCTGGCGCCTTCTTCGCGGGCCGCTCACCGTCGTCGGAACCGCCGGCCGCCCGGCGCGCCTTCACGCTGGCCTCCAGCTTGGCCAGCAGGTCGGACACGTCCTCGGTGTCGTCGAGTTCCTTCGGCTGCTCCTCGGTGGTAAACGCTTCGCCGCCTTCGAGTTTCGCCTGAACCAGCTCGCGCAGCTGCTCCTGATAATCGTCGTGGTAGCGGTCCGGGTTGAAGTCGTCGGTCATTGACTCGACCACCTGCTCGGCCATCTTCAGCTCTGCGGGCTTGATCTCGACCTTCTTGTCCAGCTCCGGGAAGTCGGGATCACGAATCTCGTCGGGCCACAACAGCGTCTGGATGACCATGACGTCGCGCTTGGAAAAATCCCTCACCCGCAACGCCGCAAGCCGAGTCTTGTTGCGCAGGGCGAAGTGCACGATCGCAACCCGGTCGCTCTCCATGAGCGTCTTCGCCAACAGCACATACGACTTCGACGACTTCCCCTCCGGTTCCAGGAAGTAGCTGCGGTCGTACATCATCGGATCGATGTCACTCGCGGGAACGAACTCCAGCACCTCGATCTCGCGGCTGCGTTCCTCCGGCAGCGTGGCGATGTCCTCGTCGGTGATCACCACCGTCTGGCCGTCGTCGGATTCGTAGGCCTTCGCGATGTCGCGGTACTCGAC
>JAVRPG010000102.1:0-23701 GCA_032162325.1 Mycobacterium sp.
TCCACGCCCAGAACTTCTCGACGATCCACGCCAGCTGCCCGACGGGCGAATCCACCAAGCCGTAGCCCAGGGTCTGGGGACGTGTCGACTGCTGCTTCGAGTAGCCGGAGTCCCATTGCTGGTAGTAGTCAAACGCCTTCAGCGCTTCCTGTTCCTCCGGAGTCGGGTTGTCCAGTCCAGCGGGGGGAAAGCCAAGCGGCATGTTGAGGTGAATTGCCGCGCACCGGCCGCCGTTGCGGCCGATCTGCGTGGTGACCGCGGCGCCCCAGTCGCCGCCCTGCGCGCCGTAGCGCTGGTAACCCAGGCGGCCCATCAGCGTCTCCCACGCCTCGGCGACCTTGCCGACGCCCCAGCCGGTGCCCGACGGCTTACCGGAGAAGCCGTATCCCGGCAGCGACGGGCACACCACATCGAACCCGTGTTCGGTGAGCGGCTCGATCACCTTGTGGAACTCGACGATCGATCCGGGCCAGCCGTGCGTGATCAGCAGCGGAAATGCGTCGTCCTGCTGTGATCGCTGGTGGATGAAATGAATGTCGAGGCCGTCGATCTCGGTGGTGTAGTGGTCGAACCTGTTCAGTGCCGCTTCGCGTGCGCGCCAGTCGTATTCGTTGGCCCAGTAGTCGGCCAGCTCGCGGGTGTAGGCCAGCGGGATGCCCTGATTCCAGTCGTCAACGGTTTCTGGCTCGGGCCATCGCGTTCGGGCCAGCCTCTCCTTCAGGTCGGCGAGATCAGCGTCGGGAACTGCGATGCGGAACGGGTTGATCGAGGCCATCCCCCGATCCTGTCACGGACCATTTCTGGCAACGAGCTGTGTGCAGCGAGGGCGGCGCGCACCATTGGAACGATGAAGTCACAGGATGCCGGTCCGACCGATACCCCGATCCTCGAGGAGACGATCGGGGAGAACTTCGAGCGCACCGTTCGGGCGAATCCTGATGCCGAGGCGCTTGTTGATTTGGCAAGCAACCGTCGATGGACGTACAGCGAACTCAACGACGAAATCGACGTGATCGCACGCGGTCTCATGTCGCTCGGCATTGAACGCGCTGACCGTGTCGGCATCTGGGCACCGAACTGTCCCGAATGGACCATCGTGCAGTACGCGACGGCCAAGATCGGCGCGATCCTGGTCAACATCAACCCCGCATACCGGACGCATGAACTCGCCTATGTGTTGAAGCAGTCGGGTGTCCGAACCCTCATCTCGGCCACGTCGTTCAAGACGTCGGATTACGTCAGCATGGTCGACGAGGTGCGCGCCGAGATGCCCGATCTGCAGGAAGTGTTGTTCGTCGACACCGACGACTGGCAGGACCTCAAGAACCGCGCGGACGTCGTACCCGTCGACGATCTGCGGGCGAGATTGGTCGCACTCGACAACAACGAGCCGATCAACATCCAATACACCTCGGGTACAACGGGTTTCCCGAAGGGGGCGACGCTCTCGCATCGCAACATCCTCAACAACGGATTCTTCGCAACTGAACTCATCAACCTCGGACCCGACGACAAACTCTGCATCCCGGTGCCGTTCTACCACTGCTTCGGCATGGTGCTGGGTAATCTTGGCTGCACTGCCCACGGGGCCACTATGGTCATACCCTCGCCTGGGTTCGATCCGGCGCTGACGCTCGACGCGCTCGAATCCGAAAGGTGCACAGCGGTTTACGGTGTCCCCACGATGTTCATCGCGATGCTCCGCGAGCCCGATCTCGCCAACCGCGACTTGTCGTCGTTGCGTACCGGCATCATGGCCGGGTCGGTCTGTCCCGTCGAGGTCATGAAGCGCTGCATAAACGACATGAACATGACCGAGTTCTCCATCGCGTACGGGATGACGGAGACATCGCCCGTGTCCTGCCAGACCCGCATCGACGACGACCTCGAGCGGCGTACCGCCTCAATCGGCCGTGCTCATCCGCACGTGGAGATCAAGATCATCGACCCGGCCACCGGCGCCATCGTCGAGCGCGGCGAGCCCGGCGAGTTCTGCACGCGCGGATACTCAGTGATGCTCGGTTACTGGCAGGACGAGGAGAAGACGCGCTAGGCGATCGACGCCGACGGGTGGCTGCACACCGGCGACCTGGCGATCATGCGGCCGGACTGCTACTGCAACATCGTCGGGCGCATCAAGGACATGGTGATCCGCGGTGGCGAGAACGTATATCCCCGCGAGGTCGAGGAGTTTCTGTACACCCACCCGGACGTCGAGGACGCTCAGGTGATCGGCGTGCCGGACGAGAGGTACGGCGAGGAAATCTGTGCCTGGATTCGGATGAAGGCCGGACGAAGTCCGCTTGACGCGGATGCCGTCCGCGAGTTCGCGAACGGCAAGCTGGCCCACTACAAGATCCCGCGCTACGTCCACATCGTCGAGGAATTCCCGATGACGATCACCGGCAAGGTCCGCAAGATGGAGATGCGCGAGGAGACCGTGAAGCTCTTGGGTCTGTAGGGCGCGACACACTCCGCCATTGCTGCGAGGATTGAAAAATCTCGAGCGGCAGGGATGAGTATCGCGCGTTCGATGAGTCTGTACCTGTGTGAGGAGCGAGATGTCCGTCCCCAGCTTGCGCGGGGGCCCAGTTTTCGGGCGTCGGGCGTGCGCAGTGCTCGCGTTGAGTTCGGCGGGCCTGCACGCCGCGATGCTCGGCCATGCATCCAACGTCGTTGCGGGCCTGCTGCTGGCCGCAATGATCGCCGCGTGTGTGTACTGTGCCCGCGACCTGTGGCTGCGCGGGACGCTGCGGGCCTGGTGCGTGGTCGGGCTGATGAACATCGCGATGATCGCGGTCCACCTGCCCGCACCTTCGCATCACCACGGAATGCAGGTGGCGACCGCGGGTCAGCAGTCGACGCTGATGGGCCTGGCGACCGCGGTCGCGGCGGTCGAGGTGGCCGTCGCGATGGCCGTGCTGTACTACCGCACGCGCGGGAACGCGCAGCTGGTCAGCGGTAAACCAGCCCGCTGAGCCGCATCGCCAGCGCACGTTGAACGGCCGGGATCCACCCCGCCACCCCGATCGCGGCATTGCGGATCGGGCGCGCGGCCCGCGGCAGCGTCGCCAATCGCGTTAGCCGGTCGGTCATCTCGACGACCTGCTGCGCGATCGGGCGGCGCGCCTCGCTGTAGTCGTCGAGCACGCCGTCGGGCTCGCCAGCGAGAACGCGGGTCAGCGCGTCGGTCAGCGCAACGGCATCCTGGATACCCAAGTTCATCCCCTGCCCTCCGGCCGGGCTGTGCACATGGGCGGCGTCGCCGGACAGCAGGAGGCGCCTAGCGCGATACGTGTCGGCGACCCGGTGGTGGATGCGGAAGCGTGACCCCCAGATGACATCGGTGACGACCATCCGCCCGGCGCCGAGCCCACGGTCGTCGAGGACCTGCTGGATGAACGACGCCGACGGCTCCTCGGGTGCGTCGGCGACCGGCGCGACGATGCGGTAGATGTCGCCGGGAAGCGGCGCCACCACCGTCAGACCGGCCTTCGCCCAGAACAAGATGACCTCGTCGACCGGCGCCTCGCCGCGCAACCGGACGTCGGCAAGGGCGAACGACTCCTCGTAGACGCCGCCTTCGAATCCGATGCCCGCCTGCTCGCGCACGGTGCTGTGGATGCCGTCGGCGCCGACGACGTAGCGCGCCCTGATCACGTCACCGTCCTGGAACGTGGCGGTCACTCCGTCGGCGTCCTGTCCCACCGCCGTCAGCGTCTTCGGCCGGATCACCGTGCCGCCGAGTTCGGTCAGCCGATCGAGCAGCAGCCGTTCGGTGGTGTCCTGCGGGACCATCAGCGAGTACGGATAGTCGGTCGGCAGCACCGAGAAGTCGATGGGAATCAGGGTGCGCCGCCCGTCGCGGATGGTGAAGCGCGGTGCCTGCACGCCTTCCTTGAGGAGCCGGCGGGACACGTCGAGGTCTTCGAGAACCTCCAGCGTGCGGGCATTGACCACGGCCGCGCGCGACGTGTTGGCCCCTGCGGGCTGCCGATCCACCACGGTCGTCGCAACACCCTTATTGACCAGCGACGCGGCCAGCGTGAGTCCGCTCGGGCCCGCGCCGACGATGAGGACATCGGTGTCGTACATTTCGTCTCCTTCACACTGCATGCCAACGCTTGTTGGCATAACTGTGCGCGCGTTTGAGCGCAATGTCAACACTTGTTGGCCTACACTTGTTGGCATGCGTAGGTCGTCAGCGGAAACGAAGGCGGTGATCCTGGCGGCGGCCAGGCAGCGGTTCGCCGAGTCTGGGTTCGAACGAGCCACCATCCGGGCGATCGCGGCCGACGCGAACATCGATCCGTCGATGGTGATGCGCTACTTCGGCAGCAAGGAACAGTTGTTCGCCGCGGCCGCCGACTTCGATCTGCAGATCCCCGATCTGTCCGACGTCGAACGCGATCAGTTGGGTGAGCGCCTGGTCACCCATTTCATGAATCGATGGGAAGGCGACGAGGCGCTGGTTGTGTTGTTGCGGTCCAGCACGACGAATGACGAAGCGGCGCAACGAATGCGGAAGATCTTCAGTTCTCAGCTGCGGCCCGTGATCGCCAGGATCAACCCCACCGATGCACCGCGTCGAGCCGGGTTGATTGCCACACAGGTGCTCGGGCTCGCGCTGTGCCGCTACGTCCTGCGGCTGCCGCCGGTCGTGGCGATGTCACGCGACGAGGTGGTGGCCTGGCTCGGACCGACGGTTCAGCGCTATCTGGCGGGCCCTGGATAATTGGCGGTGATGTGGACTCCGACTCTCGTCCTGATCGCCATCACGACACTCGCGGCCTGCGTCTCGCTGGGGGGTGGGCTCTACGAATTCCTCGTCGTCGACCCGTACTGGCCCAAACGGCCCGGCATCATTCAGCCGCGCAACGGCGGCGTCTCGCGTGCCAGGTTCTGGATTCCCGCGCACACGGTGTTCGAGGTGCTGCTGATCGTCACGTTGGTGGTGGCGTGGGGCGACGCCGACGTGCGGGTTGCGCTGCTGGTCGCGTTGGTCAGTCACGCCGTGATGCGGGTGTGGTCGCTGGTCGACTTCGTCCCGAAGGCGCTGGCGTTCGAGAGGGCCGACCCCGCCACCGTCGACGAGGCGGCCGCGGTCCGCTGGACCCGCCGCAGCCTGTTGCGCCTGCCGCTGGACCTGATCACGTGTGCGGCGATGCTCGCGGCATTGGCGGCATATAGCTGACTTAAGTCCCTGCGGCCACACTGGTCACGTACGCACCGCGGACCGCGGAGCTATGCAGTCGAGAAGAGGTACCGCATGCGGCACCACTTCTGAAGAGATCACGCAAACTTGAAGCGCACGGAACCGCTAAGCCTCGATCTCGCCTGCGATCTTGCGCTCAATGCTGGCCCGTGTGGTGGCAGGCAGCACGATGAGCCCGTCGAGTTCCCTCTGCGCGTGGGCGTAGGCGCTCTGGCGCTCGTGCGGTGTGGCCCCGCTGTCCGACGCCAGCCGCAGCAGATGCTGGGCCCGCGCCAGTCGCTCCTGGGCTTCGGCGGAGAAGTCGCTCCGCCGCCTCCGGATCGCCTCTGTCTCCGCGACGTCGAACGCGGCCACGTACTCGCCGACGGCGTCGCGATACTCGAGCTGGGCATTGCGGTCACCGAGGATGTCGTCGACGGAATCGGGCCGTAACCAGTCCGCGTGACTCCTGGCCTTGTGGAAGGCGACGGTCAGTGGATCCCGCATGTCGGTCATCAGTGGGAAGTCCAGCAGCTTGGCGATGTCGATCTCGTAGTCGAGCCAGCGCGCGTCGGTGCGGTCGTGGCGCTCGAGCACCTTGCTCATCTCCCGCTTGTAGCCGGCCTCGTTGGTCCGGGTCCGGCCCGACGCCTCGGCGAGTGCGACCTTGGTCTGCTGCTTGATGCGGTACCGCTCGAGCCGACGCTGGGCCCGTCGCTCGTTCGCCACGCTTATGGCTCGCACGGCGCCACCGATCGCGCCCATGAACGGGAAGATCAGCCACCAGAAGTGGCCCGCGAACTCATATAGAGGCGCCACAACGCCAGCATGCCATCACTCGAGTTGGGTCGCGGAAATCGCCTGCGCGATAAGGCCGGCGACCGCGACTGGATTGCTGAGCATCCGCAGGTGATCCCAGTCCCTACGGGCCACCCACCAGCCGAGCCGTTCGGCCTTGTTCGCCGCGGGGTCGAAGGGAGGGCCGAGCCGTAGAAATGCGCAGGCCACCGATTTCGCGAATCGTGCAGGCGACGCCGGCTCGTCGAAGTAGGCAACCGGCAGTCGCGGGATCTCGGCGATGAGACGTAGCCTCCGCGCCGGGTCAGGAACCAATGCCTCTAATGAGCCCGGAGGGAACCATTCGTGCCAGGGCGGCAGCAGGCCGTGATCGGCGAGGCCGCGCAACTTCGCCGCCAACCCGGGTGGGGCCGTGTCGAACCAGCTGCGCCCGGGCTGCGGCAGCATGGCGTCGACGAACACGGCGCCGCAGGTGCGGTTGCCGACGGCCTCGGCGATCGCGGGCAGCAGCGCACCCGCTGCGCTGTGTCCGACCACGACGACCGGGTCCGAGGTGTCGTCCGCCGCCGCCGCAGCCGCCAGGGCGCACTTCGGGTAGTACGGCTGGTCCATCGTCGCCACAACCGTCAAGTCCGGTATCACGCAACCAAAACCCTTCTCCTGCAACACCTCCGCGGTGTAAGTCCACGTCGACGGGCCTACGACAGGGCTGTGCACGAACAGCAGCGTCGTGCTCACAGCCCGATCCGCCGGTAGCGCGTCAGCCGGGCTTCCAGCCGCTGTTCGTCGGGCATCGCACGCAACACGTGCAGCTCGTTGGCGATCGTGGCCGACAGCCGCTGCGTGAACTCCATCGGCTCGTCGGCGGCATCGGGACGTTCGGGCACGATCGCGTCGACGATTCCGTGCCGCAGCAGGTCGGCTGACCGAATGCCTTGCGCCGCAGCCAGTTCCGGGGCGTGGTCGACGTCGCGGAACACTATCGCGCTTGCGCCCTCCGGCGGCAGTGGAGCCAGCCACCCGTGCAGGGCGGCCAGCACCCGGTCTGCGGGCACCATCGCCAGCGCGGGCCCGCCGCTGCCCTGGCCGAGCAGCACCGAGACGGTCGGCGTGTCCAGCGTGACGAGTTCGGCAAGGCAGCGCGCGATCTCGCCGGCCAGCCCGCCCTGCTCCGCCTCGGTGGACAGCGCGGGCCCGGCGGTGTCGATGACGAGCACCAGCGGCAGCTGCAGGCCCGCCGCCAGCGCCATGCCTCGCCGCGCCTCCCGCAGCGCCGCCGGACCCACCAATCCTCCAACGACGCGTTGCTGACCGAGGACGACGGCGGGCTGACCGCCGAAGCGGGCCAGCGCCAGCAGCGTCGTGGCGGCCTCGCCGCGCTCGGTGCCCGACAACAGCACCCGATCGGTGGTGCCGTGCCGCAACAGGTATCCGACGCCGGGCCGGTCCGGGCGCCGCGACGCCTCGACCGACTCCCACGCGGGCACGTCGGGGAGAGGCTCGGCCTCGGGGACGGGTGGCGGCGACCCTGGCGCGTCTGTGACCACTTTGAGCGTGCGGTCCAGCGTCGAGCGCAGCGCCTCGAGCGGGACGACGCCGTCGATGACACCGTGCCGGTGCAGGTTCTCCGCGGTCTGAACGCCGGCAGGGAAGGGTTCACCGTAGAGGTGCTCGTAGACCCGCGGGCCAAGGAATCCGACGAGTGCGCCCGGTTCGGCCGCGGTGACGTGACCGAGCGAGCCCCATGACGCGAACACCCCGCCGGTGGTCGGGTGGCGCAGGTACACGAGATAGGGCAGGTGCGCCCGCTTGTGCAGTTCGACGGCCGCCGCGATCTTGACCATCTGCAGGAACGCGACGGTGCCCTCCTGCATGCGGGTGCCGCCCGAGCTCGGCGACGCCAGCAGCGGCACCCGCTCGGCCGTCGCCCGCTGCACGGCTGCGGTGATCCGCTCCGCGGCCGCCACGCCGATCGACCCGGCCAGGAAGTCGAACTCGCACGCCACCAGCGCGGCGCGTCGGCCGAACACCGTGCCTTCGCCGGTCACCACGGATTCGTCCAGACCGGTGGTGGCCTGCGCGTCGGCCAGCTCGCGCCGGTAGGCCTCGTTGACGTCGACCTCCAGCGGCGGCGCGTCCCAGCTGCGGAACGAACCCTCGTCCAGCACGGAGTCGCGTAGCTGCAGGGCGCCGATCCGGCTCACAGGAAGACCCTAATAGTGTGGGCGCCATGATTGGTGTGAGCCGCGACGGCCACGTGATGACGCTGGAGATGCAGCGCGAAGAGCGCCGCAACGCGCTGAACTGCGAGCTCGTCGACGCCCTGCGCGAGGCGGTCGAGAAGGCCGCCGCCGAAGACGTCCGCGCGATCGTCCTGACCGGTCAGGGCCACGTGTTCAGCTCGGGTGCCGACCTGTCCGACCCCTCGAGTGTGGCCGAAGAGCTCCCCGACAAGGCCCTGGCATTGAACCTCGCCATCGACAAAGCGCCGATCCCGGTCATCGGCGCGATCAACGGGCCCGCGATCGGGGCCGGCGTCATTCTCTCGATGATCTGCGATCTGCGCGTCGTCTCGCCAGAGGCGTATTTTCAATTCCCCGTCGCGAGATATGGTCTGGCGCTGGATAACTGGAGCATTCGCCGGTTGACCTCGTTGGTTGGGGCGGGCCGGGCGAGGGGCATGCTGCTCGCCGCGGAACGGCTCACCGCCGACGTTGCGATGCAGACCGGAATGGCCAACCGCATCGGCACGCTGGCCGACGCTCAGGCGTGGGCCGCAGAGATCTCGGGATTCGCGCCACTTGCGTTGCAGCATGCGAAGCGGGTACTCAACGACGACGGCGCTTACGAGGATCAGTGGCCTGAGCACAAGGAGTTGTTCGACAGGGCATGGTCCAGCCAGGATGTCATCGAGGCGCAGGTGGCGCGCATCGAGAAGCGGCCGCCGAAATTCCAGGGCGCCTGATGGTGGTGCGCGCGGCCCTGCGCTTCGGGTTTGGCACGGCATCACTGCTGGCCGGCGGATGGGTGCTGCGCGCGCTGAACGGCGCGCCTGCCGCGCTGGGTGCTTCGCCTGCAGAGATCGAGGCCGTTGCCCAGCGCTCGCCGAACTACCAGGACGGGGTGTTCGTCAACATCGATCCGGCGTCCGGTATCAGCCTCGACAGCGAGGAGCAACGACAGATCATCTGGGATCTGATCGGCTCACGCGACGCGTCCCGGCCGCCAGGACCGATACCGCTGGTGACTACCGCGCCCACCGACGCCGCCGCGGCGCGCCTTGCGGTCAGCTGGTACGGCCACTCCACGGCGATGATCGAGATCGACGGCTACCGCGTGCTCGCCGACCCGGTGTGGAGCCGACGCTGTTCGCCGTCGCACACGGTCGGGCCGCAGCGGATGCACGATGTGCCCGTCCCGCTGGAGGCGCTGCCGGCCGTCGACGCTGTCCTGATCAGCCATGACCACTACGACCACCTCGACATCGACACCATCATCGGGCTGGCCCGCACTCAGCGAGCGCCGTTCATCGTCCCGCTGGGCGTCGGCGCACACCTGCGCAAGTGGGGGATCCCCGAAGACCGCGTCGTCGAACTGGACTGGCATGAGAGCCACCAGATCGGCGAGCTGACTCTGGTGTGCACACCCGCCCGGCACTTCTCCGGGCGGCTGTTCTCCCGCAACACCACGTTGTGGGCGTCGTGGGTGATCGCCGGGCCGCGGCACCGCGCGTTCTTCGGTGGTGACACCGGCTACACCAAGAGTTTCACCGAGATCGGTGTGGACCACGGACCTTTCGACCTCACGCTGTTACCCATCGGCGCCTACCATCCCGCGTGGCCGGACATCCACATGAACCCCGAAGACGCCGTCCGCGCGCACCTCGACATGGCCGAGGCCGACTCGGGATTGCTGGTGCCCATCCATTGGGCCACATTCCGGCTGGCGCCCCATCCGTGGGCAGAACCCGTCGAGAGATTCCTTGCGGCGGCGGATCCGGCGGGCGTGCGCGTAGCGGTTCCCAGGCCCGGCCAGCGTGTCGATCCAGACACGACCCCAGCGTTCGACCCGTGGTGGCAGCTGTAGACGGCTGGGAGCCCGTAGCCATCGGCCCCACCTGTCACATCAGCACCGCGAGCCCGGGATGGTGTCAGTCCAATTTGTGGTGCCGCATGCGGTACCGCTTCTGAATAGATCCACATCCTCAAACCCCCAAGCGGGATGGCAGCGTTGCCAAGCCGACTTCTACGACGCCTCGCCGCCGGCCGCGTATGACGCCTCCGGGTGATGGTTAACCACTACGGTGCAAGGCATGAACACACTGGCCAGGGCCGCTGTTGCCGCGGTGCTCCTGACGCTGGTCGGGGGCTGCGACACCAAACCGGCTGAACCGGCACCACCGCCGACGGCCTCCGCGAGGTCAGATGTGCCACCGCCAATGGTGCCCGCGATGCCGCTGCCCGACAACGCGGTCGACAACGCGGTGGCCAAGCTCGACGGCATCGCCGATGAGCTGATGAAGAAGTCCGGCATCCCTGGGATGGCGGTGGCGGTGGTGCATGGCGGGAAGACGGTGTACGCCAAGGGCTTCGGCGTGAAGAACGTCAAGACAGGCGACAAGGTGGACCCGGACACGGTGTTTCAGCTGGCGTCGCTGTCAAAGCCGCTGAGCGCGACCGTGGTGGCACACCAGGTCGGTACGAACGCGATCAGCTGGGACACGCCGATCGTCTCCAAGCTCCCATGGTTCGGGTTGTCCGATCCGGTTGTCACACAGATGGTGAGCGTAGGGGACATGTTCGCGCACCGGTCCGGACTGCCCGACCATGCCGGCGACATGCTCGAGGATCTCGGCCATGATCGCCGCTACGTTCTGGAGCGGCTCCGGCAGCTGCCGCTCGACCCGTTCCGAATCTCCTATGCCTACACCAACTTTGGCTTGACCGCCGGTGCGGAGGCGGTTGCGGTGAGCGCAGGCAAGTCGTGGGAGGACCTCGCCGACGAGGCGCTGTTCCGTCCGCTCGGCATGGCGTCGACGAGCTTCCGGTTCGCCGACTACAGCGCCAGGCCGGACCGCGCGGTCGGCCACATCCACGTCGACGGGCGCTACGAGCCGCTCTACGTCCGCGACCCCCAACCCGAGGCCCCCGCGGGTGGGGCGAGTTCCTCGGTGAACGACATGACCCGCTGGCTGACGATGGTGCTGGCCAATGGCAGCCACGGGGGGAAGCAGATCGTCGATCCGAAGGCGCTGCTGCCTGCGGTGACACCACAGATCGTGTCGAGCCGCGCGACCGAGCCGGCGATGCGGTCGGGCTTCTACGGTTACGGCTTCAACGTGGCTCCGACATCGGCGGCGCGGATGGAGCTCAGCCATTCCGGGGCGTTCGAGCTCGGCTCCGGCACGAACTTCGTCATCCTGCCGTCCGCGGACGTGGCGATCGTCGCATTGACCAACGCCACGCCATCCGGTGTGCCGGAAGCGCTTACCGCCGAATTCGCCGACCTCGTCCAGTTCGGCGAGGTGCGCGAGGACTGGTACAAGCTCTACAACGACATCTTCAAGCAGATGGAGCAGCCGATGGGCTCGCTGGTCGGTCAGAAGCCGCCGGCCAATCTCGCACCCGCCGCGCCGCCGGCGTCCTACGTCGGCACCTACAACAACGACTACTGGGGCCCTGCCCGTGTCACCGAGAGGGACGGAAAGCTACAGCTCGCACTTGGCACGAAACTAGATGTTCCCCTGGAACATTGGGACGGCAACGTCTTCACGTACTCATGGGTCTCTGAAAACTCCCCGCCGGGAACGATTTCCAAGGCGACATTCGACGGCAACAAGCTGACCCTGGAGTACTACGACACTTTCGGCAAAGGAACCTTCACGAAATGACCACTGTCGTCGCAACGGGCCTGACTGATGCCGAAGTCGCCCAGCGGGTAGCCGAGGGCAAGACAAACGACGTGCCGACCCGTGCGGCCCGCAGCGTGTCCGACATCGTCCGCGCCAACGTCTTCACCCGCATCAATGCCATTCTGGGTGTGCTGCTGGTCATCGTGCTGTCCACCGGTTCGGTCATCAACGGAGCGTTCGGCCTGCTGATCATCGCCAACAGCGCCATCGGCATCATCCAGGAGCTGCGCGCCAAGCAGACACTGGACAAGCTGGCCATCGTCGGACAGGCGAAACCCTTGGTGCGCAGGCAATCCGGAACCACAGCGCTGCTGCCCACTGAGGTGGTCCTTGACGACGTCATCGAGATCGGTCCCGGGGATCAGATCGTCGTCGACGGCGAAGTCCTCGAGGAGAACAACCTCGAGGTCGACGAATCCCTCCTCACGGGTGAGGCCGACCCGATCGCGAAAGACGCAGGGGACAACGTGATGTCGGGCAGCTTCGTCGTCGCAGGCAGCGGGGCGTATCGGGCCAACAAGGTTGGCCGCGAGGCCTACGCCGCCAAGCTGTCCGAGGAGGCAAGCAAGTTCACGCTGGTGAACTCGGAGCTGCGCAGCGGCATCAACAAGATCCTGCAGTTCATCACCTACCTGCTCATCCCGGCCGGTCTGCTGATCATCTACACCCAGTTGTTCACCACCGACGCCGGTTGGCGTGAATCGGTGCTGCGGATGGTGGGCGCATTGGTCCCGATGGTGCCCGAGGGCCTGGTGCTGATGACCTCGATCGCGTTCGCCGTCGGGGTGGTGCGGCTTGGCAGGCGGCAGTGCCTCGTCAACGAGCTGCCCGCCATCGAAGGACTTGCCCGCGTCGACGTGGTGTGCGCCGACAAGACCGGCACGCTCACCGAAAACGGTATGCGGGTATCGGATCTCAAGAAGCTCGACGAACGGGCCGTCGCCGACATCCTGGCCCAGCTCGCCTCCGACGACCCCCGGCCGAACGCCAGCATGCAGGCCATCGCGGAGGCCTACAAGATGCCGCCCGGCTGGACCCCAATCGCGACCGCGCCGTTCAAGTCGGCCACCAAATGGAGCGGCGCGTCCTACGGCGAGCACGGCAACTGGGTGATCGGTGCGCCCGACGTTCTGCTCGTGTCGGCGTCCGCGGCGGCCGAGGAAGCCGAGCGGATCGGGTCGCTGGGACTGCGGGTGCTGTTGCTCGCCTCGAGTGACCTGCCCGTCGACCACCCCGACGCCCCCGGCACCGTCACGCCGGCCGCGCTGGTGGTTCTCGAGCAGCGCATCCGCCCTGACGCCCG
This sequence comes from Mycobacterium sp., assembly GCA_032162325.1. GTDB lineage: Bacteria > Actinomycetota > Actinomycetes > Mycobacteriales > Mycobacteriaceae > Mycobacterium. The sequence goes on from JAVRPG010000102.1 coordinate 13,207, forward strand.
CGATACGCTGGATTACTTTGCCTCCCAGAAGGTCTCGATCAAAGTGATCTCCGGCGACAATGCGGTGTCGGTGGGCGCGGTGGCAGGTTCCCTGGGTCTGGAGGGCGAGACGATGGATGCCCGCCAGCTGCCCGACGAGACCGAGAAGCTGGCCGACACTCTCGAGGAGTACACGACGTTCGGCCGGGTGCGACCGGACCAGAAGCGCGCCATGGTGCACGCCCTGCAATCACGCGGGCACACGGTCGCGATGACCGGCGACGGCGTCAACGATGTGCTGGCACTCAAGGACGCCGACATCGGTGTCGCGATGGGCTCCGGCAGCTCCGCATCACGAGCCGTCGCTCAGATCGTGTTGCTGGACAACAAGTTCGCGACGCTGCCGCACGTCGTCGGCGAGGGCCGCCGGGTGATCGGAAACATCGAGCGGGTCTCCAACCTGTTTCTCACCAAGACCGTGTACTCGGTGCTGCTCGCGATCCTGGTGGGCCTGGCGGGCCTGGCGTCCAAGATCTTTGGGTCTGATCCGTTGCCGTTCCCGTTCCAGCCGATTCACGTGACGATCGCGGCCTGGTTCACCATCGGCATCCCGGCCTTCGTCCTGTCGTTGGCACCGAACAACGAACGGGCGCACCCAGGCTTCGTGCGGCGGGTGATGACGTCGGCGCTGCCTTCGGGTCTGGTGGTGGGCATCGCGACGTTCACCTCCTACCTGGTCGCGTATCAGGGCCGGGACGCGACGGAGGTCCAGCAGACGCAGGCGTCGACGGCGGCGCTCATCACCTTGCTGGTGTCCTCGGTGTGGGTGCTCGCGGTGGTGGCGCGGCCTTATGAGTGGTGGCGGGTCGCGCTGGTCGCGGTGGCCGGCCTGGCGTATGTTGTGATCTTCTCGATTCCGCTGGCGCAGAAGACGTTCATGTTGGACCCGTCGAACATGGCGATCACGTCGATGGCGCTGGGCATCGGACTCGTCGGCGCCGCGGCGATCGAGGTGATCTGGTGGGTGCAAGGGGCGATTCTCGGAGAGCGCCGACGATTGTGGCGGCAGCTGTAGGGTAGGCACATGGCATTCCTAGACAAGATCAAGAATCTGCTCTCGAAGAACGCCGACAAGGTGGACACCGCGATCGACAAGGCCGGCGACATCGTCGACCAGAAGACGCAGGGCAAATACGCCCAGCACGTCGACAAGGTGCAGGTCGCCGCCAAGAAGGCCGTCGACAAGAGCAGTCCGCCACAGAACTGATGTATGGCCAAACTGTCCGTCTCCGTCGACGTTCCGCTGCCGCCGGAGACGGCGTGGGCGTGCGCGTCTGACCTGTCCCGGTACAAGGAATGGCTATCCATTCACCGGGTGTGGCGTAGTAAGTTGCCCGAGACGCTGGAAAAGGGCACCGTCGTCGAGTCGATCGTCGAAGTCAAGGGCATGCCCGTCCGGATCAAGTGGACCATCGTCCATTTCAAGCCGCCGGAGGCGATGACACTCAACGGGGACGGAAGGGGCGGCGTGAAGGTCAAACTGATCGGCAAGGTCAAACCCTCTGGCGAGGGCTCGACGGTCACGTTCGATGTGCATCTCGGTGGCCCCGCGTTGTTCGGCCCGATCGGCATGGTGGTCGCGGGCGCGCTGAAAGGCGATATCCGGGAGTCGCTGAACAAGTTCAAGTCGGTGTTCGCCCCGGCGTGACGCGCATCCTCACACCGTGAGCAACACCCAAGCCGCGACCGCAGAACCCAATACCGCTGTGCCGTAACTGCACAGCGCGATCACGTTGTCGAACCCGCCCAGCCGCAGCCCGTGCTCGAGCGTGAACCGGAAGCGGTGCGCCCAATGAAACAGGGCCAACACGCACACACCGAAGAGCACGAGTTTGGTCAGCGGATGCTGCACGACGGCCAGCAGGTGCTCATGATCCGGCGCGTCGAACCATCCGAGCGGAAATGCCACACCGAACAGGAACAACAGGATGGGCACAACAAGCGCGGCCGTCATACCCCCGGCGGTGAACAGCAGCCACAGGAAGGGCTCCGGTGATTGTCGACGATGCGCGGACGTGCTCATGACATCACCAGCCAGGCAACGAACGCGGATATGACCAACCATGCCGCGTAGTGACCCAACAGAACCGCGCGTGCAGGAACACGCCGTCCCCGGATGTGCAGCACCATCGCACTTGGTGCCAAAGCAAACCAGGTAACGGCGTGCAGCAGAACGAAGATCAGTGCGACAACGTTCAGTGCAACGACGACCGGATTGGCGCTCCAGTCCAGGAATCGAAGATATGAATCCCGACCGGCGCCGATCGCGTGCACCAGCAGCAACAGATACACAACGAACCAGGCCACGAAGACGCAGCTGATCTCGCGAAGCATGAACAGCAGGTAAGACCGCCGCTTAGCCCACCAATACCGGGAGACCGGCGGGCGATAGGCGCGAACCGGGGCGGTCATCGCGCACCCCTGGGCATCAGGAGGTTCTTGACCGAATCCATTGCCGCGGTGAGCTTGTAGCGCTGTATGGCGCCTGCCGGATCGACGCCCTTCGGACACGCCGTCGAGCATTCGCCCACCAGCGTGCAGGCCCACGCGCCCTCCGCCGCGGCGAGTACGTCCCTGCGATCCGCTGCGCCCTCGTCGCGCGAGTCCAGGTTGTAACGCTGACCCAGAGCGATCGCCGCCGGCCCGAGGAATTCCGGGTCCAGCGCGTACACCGGGCATGCCGAGTAGCACAGCATGCAGTTGATGCACATGCTGAACTTCTTGTACTCGTCCAATTCCGCTGGCGTCTGGAGGTATTCACCGTCCTCGACGGACAGCTCATCCTCACGGATGATCCAGGGCTTGACGCGCGGCAGTTTGGCCATGAAGTCGCTGATGTCGACGACGAGATCGCGAATCACCGGGAAGTTTCGCATCGGCTCCACCCGTACCGGCCCGGGCAGGTAATCGGCGAGGAATGTCGCGCAACCTAGTTTTGGGTCGCCGTCGATGGTCATACCGCAGCTGCCGCAGATGCCCATCCGGCACGACCATCGGAAGCTCAGCGTTCCGTCGAGGTGATCCTTGATGTAGTTCAGGCCGTCCAGGATCGCCCATTCGCGGGTGAGGGGAACTTCGTAATCCTGTATTACCGGCGCGGAGTCGATCTCCGGTCGATACCTGGATACTTCCATGACGATTCGGTCGGCCATCGCTATCTCCCATACACGCGTTCACCCGGAGGCCAGCGCGTAATCGTGACCGGCAGGTAGTCGACCCGCGTTGTTCCGTCGGATTCTCGATGAACCAATGTGTGCGCCAAGAAATGCTCGTCGTCGCGCTTGGGAAAGTCGGTTCGCTGATGCGCACCGCGGGATTCTTCTCGGCGCAAAGCGGATTCGATGATCGTCTGTGCAACATCGAGCATCCCCGACAACTCGAGCAGCGCCGTCAGCTCCGTATTGAAGGTGTGGCTGTGATCGTCGATGCCGGCCTTTGCGAATCGTTCCTGCAGCACCCGGATCTGGTCGACCGCTTTGGTGAGCGTGGGTCCGTCGCGATAGATTCCAGCCGCGGTTTCCAATGTGGCCTGCATGTCAGCCCGGATGTCGGCGATTCGGTCGCCGCCCTCGGCACGCCGACTGAGGTCGCGTTCCAGCCGCTGCGTCTCGTCGTGTGCCTGAGCTTGCACGGCGGGCCGGGCGCTACCGACCGTCGTCACGTACTCCGCAGCAGCGTGGCCCGATCGGGCGCCGAACACCAGCAGCTCTGGCAGCGAGTTCGATCCCAGCCGGTTGGCGCCGTTGATGCTGACACACGCCGTTTCGCCCGCGGCGTATAGCCCGGGAAGCGTTGTGGCGCCATGGATATCCGTGTGGACGCCCCCCATTATGTAGTGCACCACGGGTCGCACGGGGACCAGTTCGGTGACCGGGTCGATGTGCTGGTAGTCGCGGCACAATTCACGCACGAACGGGAGCTTGGTATCGATCAGTTCGGCGCCGAGATGCCGCAGGTCAAGGTAGACGACGTGCCCATATGGGGTTTCCACGGTGCGTCCCTTGTCCTGCTCGTGCACGAACGCCTGAGATAGCCGGTCTCGGGGCCCGAGCTCCATGCTGCGCAACGTCGGCTCGGGCGTCGGCGTGCCGAGGTCGTAATCCTGCAGGTAACGGTAGCCGTCCTTGTTCAGCAGCCAGCCACCTTCAGCCCGTGCTGCCTCGGTGATCAGGATTCCCGTGAACGGCAGTCCGGTGGGGTGGTACTGGACGAACTCCATGTCTTTGAGCGGCGCGCCCGCCCTGAACGCCAGCGCCATTCCGTCGCCGGTCTTGATATTCGCGTTGGTGGTGAATGGGAACACGCGCCCACATCCGCCGGTGCACACGATCACCGCGTCGGCCAGGATCGTCTCGATGCGCCCGGTCGCGAGCTCGATGGCGACGACACCGCGCACCCTGCCGTCGTCGACAAGCAACCTCGTAACGAACCACTCGTCGTAGCGCACGATGTCCGGATATGCGAGCACACGCTGAAACAGCGTGTGCAGCATGTGAAACCCGGTCTTATCGGCGGCGAACCACGTGCGTAGCTTTTTCATTCCGCCGAATGGGCGAACGGCGATGCGCCCGTCCGGCGTACGGCTCCACGGACAGCCCCAATGCTCGAGCTGCAACAACTCGCGCGGCGCCTCGGCCACGAAGGCCTCGACGGCGTCTTGGTCGCACAACCAGTCGCTGCCGGAAACGGTGTCGTAGGCGTGTTCGTCGAGGCTGTCGTCCTCCCCAGCGACGGCTGCCGCGCCGCCCTCCGCCGAAACCGTGTGGCTGCGCATCGGGTACACCTGGGAGACGATCGCCACGCTCAGGCGCGGATTAGTCTCCGCTATGGCTATTGCGGCGCGCAGGCCCGCGCCGCCGCCGCCGATCACGACGATGTTATGGGTGGCTGTCATTGACCTGGCTTACGCCTCAAACGACTCGTGCTCGCCGCAGCGCTCGTCTCGCAACACCTTGCCGTCATGTCGGATCGTCCGGACGCGCACGCCTCCGTCGTGGTAGATGTGGCGGATCTCGCGGCAACCGCAGGAGTATTTGAGGTCGTCGAACGCCAGGCCGTCGTCGTCACTTTCGACATGGCGATCGCCCTCGGCCATCCGCCCGCAGGGTGCCCTCTGCTTGGGAAAATGCGTGGTCGTCGCGGCCATCGTCCCGCCTCCTCGGGTCCCGCGCGTGATCTAGATCACATCAGGGTATGCCAGTCAAGACTTCCGCGTCCACGATTTACCGAATGCGATCCCAAGGCAGTGCTGCCGGCGATGGTTTCCGGAGATGCCGCGTGCGTGGCGCTCGAACCAGCTGGGCGACGAGTACTGGTCCAGATTCATGTGCGCAGTAAGGCCGGTGAGGACGGGATGGTTGAGTCGCTCGGATCCCGCCGCGCTTGGCCTCACGCGCCGACGGCCTGTCCACCACTGCCATGGCTACGACGATATCGTCCGGTGACTTCAGTCAGTCCACGCGACTGACGACCGCTTCCGCTATCGGCGTGTCGCCCGAGATGACCTCGAAGGTCTGACATGCCGTGCTGGGCGCGTCGAGAACCGCGAGCAGTACCGCCGCGACATCCTCTCGGGGAATGTTGCCGCGTCCGGTGTCGTCCGCGATCGTCACCCGCCCGGTCCCCGGATCGTTGGTCAGGTGACCCGGACGCACAATCGTCGAGTTGAGCGCCCTTCGCGCTCGGACGTTGTCGTCGGCAGCGCCTTTGGCGCGCAGGTACGCCACGAAGACCGGATCCCCGGCATCATCGGGCGCCTCGGCGTCGGCCCCCATGGATGAAATCATCACGTAACGATTGACTTTCGCAGTCTCGGCCGCGTCCGCGAGCAGGATCGCCGCGTCACGGTCGACGGTCTCTTTTCGTGCCGCGCCGCTACCCGGTCCCGCGCCCGCGGCGAACACCACGGCGTCGGCACCGCGCAGATGTCCCGCGACCTCGTCGGCTGAAGCGTTCTCCAGGTCCACGACGAGAGCTTCGGCACCTGCGGCTTGGAGGTCGGCCGCGTGTGCCGGGTTTCGGATGAAGCCGGCAACCGAGTCGCCGCGTTGTGAGAGCAGCCGCTCGAGGACTAGCGCTATCTTGCCGTGCCCGCCGGCGATCACGACGCGCGTCATGCGGCGAACACCTGCGAGTCATCGGCAAACGCCTTGAACTCCAGGGCGTTTCCGGCGGGGTCGAGCAGGAACATCGTCCACTGCTCGCCGGTCTCTCCCTCGAAACGCGCGTACGGCTCGATAACGAACTCAACCCTGGCATCACGCAGGCGGTCAGCCAACTTGTGGAACTCCGGGATCGTCAGGATGAGGCCGAAGTGCGGCACCGGCACATCGTGCCCGTCGACCGGGTTGTGAATTGCCTTGACGCGGCTCGGCGCCAGATGGGTGACGACCTGGTGACCGTGCAAATTCCAGTCCACCCAGGCCTCCGCACTGCGCCCCTGCGGGAGCCCGAGCACTTCGCCGTAGAACTCGCGCGCCGCGGCCAGGTCGTCGACCGGCATCGCCAGGTGGAAACGCGGGATCGGGGAGTCGAGAACGCTCATGTCGTAATGCTACGGACCGCCGACATGCCCCTTTCCGGGGTTGAGGAGACCTGGCAACAGTTGTTCGAAGTGTCCACCTCGCAGCGACACTGTCGCTCGAGCGACTTTGTCGCTCGGAGCTGGGCAATTCGAGAAGTGGCCTCCGACCGCCGACCTAGGTCAAGCGTGCCCGCAGTTCCCGCTTGAGCTCCTTGCCGTAGCTGTTCTTCGGCAACTCGTCGATGAACTCGTAGCGCTTGGGCCGTTTGAAGCGGGCGATCCGCTCCAGCAGGTGGGCGTCGAGTTCGGCCGCCGACACCGAGCCGACGATGAACGCGACGACGATCTCACCCCATTCCTCGTCCGGTGCCCCGACCACGCCGGCCTCTTCGACGCCGGGGTGCTCGAGCAGGACCTCCTCGACCTCGCGTGGGTAGATGTTGCTGCCGCCGCTGATCACGACGTCCTTGGAGCGGTCGCGCAGTGTGAGGTAGCCCCGGTCGTCGAACGACCCCATGTCGCCGGTGCGCAGCCAGCCGTTCTGCAGCGTTGCGGCGGTGGCCTCGGGGTTGTGCCAGTAGCCGGACATCACGACGTCGCCCCGGCACACGATTTCACCGATCTCGCCGGCCACGGCCGGTGTGCCGTCATTTCGCAGCACCGCGACATCCACCCCGGATCTGGCGTATCCGACGGATCCCAGGATCGCAACGTCGGCGTCGATGTGGTCGGCCCGGCGCAGGCCGGTGATCGTCATCGGCGCTTCGCCCTGGCCGTAAAGCTGCACGAATATCGGACCCATTGCGGCCATCGCCTTCTTCAGGCTGTCTACGTACATCGGGCCCCCGCCGTAGACCACGGTTCGCAGATTGCGCGGGCATGCCCGCCCGGTCTGCACCAGGCGCTGAACCATGGTCGGCGCTAGGAAGGCGCTGCAGCCGGGATGATGCTCACAGAGGTCGAGGAACTCCTCGGGTTCGAACGCACCGGATTCGGGTATCACCTGCCGAGCGCCGCGCAGCACGTACGGGGGAATGTAGAGACCTGACCCGTGCGACATCGGCGCGCCGTGGACCAGACTGCAGTTCTCGTCGGGCGCATCGAAATCCGCGAGGTGGGCGACGGTCATCGCCATCAGGTTTCGGTGCGAGAGCATGGCACCCTTGGATCGGCCAGTGGTTCCGCTTGTGTAGAACAGCCACGCCAGCGTCGAGGGATCGGTGGTGCGCGGCGGCGGATCCAGTGGGGTGGCGGCCAGACGGTTCGAATATGCCTCGGAGTCAACGGTTTCGATGGGTACGTCGGTGACCGCGGATACCTCCCCGCCGATCTTCGGTGATGCGAAGACCTGCGAGACGCCGGCGTCGTCCAGGATCTGCACCATCTCGCGTGGATGCAGCTTGTAGTTGATCGGGACCACCACGCACTCGGCGGCCCAGGTGGCGAACATCAGCTCGACGATCTCCGGGCGGTTCTCACTGGCAACCGCAATGCGAGCTCCGGGCGCCCCGAGCGTGGTCGCCACCCGCAGCACGCGATCACGTAGCCCGCCCCACGTATGTAGTTGGCGCTCACCGTGAAACACCGCGCCACGGTCGCCGTAGCGGTCGGCGGCCTGGTCGAGCAGTGAGAACAGGTTCAACGCGCGACCCATTCCGATGTCAGTGCAAAGTCCGACAGGTACTTCGTCGAACTCCAGCCCCCGTCAACCACGATCGTCTGCCCGTTGATGAAACTCGCACCCTCTGAACACAAGAACGCTACCGTGCTCGCCAGGTCGTCGACCTTGCCCAGGCGTGGATACGGCGTCATCTCGGTGTTGATCTTGCGGAACCGCTCGTCCTCCAAGCGCTGCGCCACCATCGGGGTCAGTGTCACTCCCGGCGCCACGGCATTGCAGCGGATCCCTTGTGGCCCGTACTGACACGCGATGTGCATCGTCAGCGCCGTCAGCCCGCCCTTGGCCGCCGAATACGCGCCGCCACGTAGGCCACCGACGACGGCGAAAGTCGACGTGATGTTGATGATCGCCGATCCGGATTGCATGTGCGGTATCACGTCGCGCGCGAGCCGGAACGGCGCACGCAGCATCAAACCCAGGAAGTAGTCCAGGCTTTTGTCGTCGGTTTCATGCAGCGGCTTCGGGCTACCCACCCCGGCGTTGTTGATCAGGAAGTCGATCCGGCCCCACCGCTCGATGGCGGCGGCCACGATCCGTTGCGGCCCGTCGTCCGCCGTCAGATCGACGGCGACGGTGGCCACCCGGTCCGGATCGCCGATCACCCTCTCCAGCTCGGCGAGCCTGTCCTCGTCGCGTCCCGCCCCGACGACGGCCATACCCGCCTCGGCGAGCTTCGTCGCGCAGCCGAAGCCGATGCCGCTGCTCGCTCCCGTCACGATCGCAACCTGCATATCAGTCCACCTTCGCTCTTCCCGTCGCTTCGCTCGCCCTAGCCGTCAGCGTCGCTCGGATCTGATGCTTCAAGATCTTGCCTGCGTCGTTCTTCGGCAATGCGCCCCAAATGACAATCTGTTCAGGGATTTTGAACTTGGCCAGCCCCTCATTGAGGAGGAGATCGCGCAGGTCGGTCAGGTCGGGCGCACGTTGACCGGATGCGACGATGACGGCGCACGCCCGCTCCCCGGTCCGTTCGTCGGGCAGACCGACGACAGCGACCTCCGCGATGCCCGGATGCCCTACAAGGATGTCCTCCACTTCCTTGGGTGAGATGTTCTCGCCGTTGCGGATGATGATGTCCTTGGCCCGTCCGGTGACAACCAAGTAGGCGTCGTCGATCCAGCGGCCGAGATCACCTGTCCGGAAGTAACCCTCTTCGTCGAAGGACGCGGTCTCGTCCTCGGGATGCAGGTAGCCGACCAGCATTTGCGGGCCACGCGCGCGGATCTCGCCCTCGACCAGTTTGATGTCGGCGATCCCGGCCCGACCGTCGGTGTCCGCCGCGTGTTCGGAATCGTCCAAGGAACCCACGGTCGTCACCGGCACTTCCGTCGAGCCGTACACCCGGGTGACCGCTGCCTGGTCGAAATAGGTTGAGGCCCTGCGGATCAGCGACGGCGGCACGGACGCGCCCCCGCAGATGAACACCTTCAGGTCGGGCAGGTGCGTGTCCGCCCGCTCAGCGGCGGCGAGCAGGCCCTCGAGAAACGAAGTGGCCCCAGCCATGTGTGTGCAGCGTTCGGCCGTCATCAGCGACGCCGCGGCGTCCGCGTCCCAGCGCTCCATCAGCACCGCCGTGGTGCCCAGCAGTAACGGGCATTCGAACGCATAGATCGACCCGCCGATGTGCGCGATCGGCGACGGAACGAGGAACGTGTCGCCGTCGTCGACCCGCCAATGCTCGCCGATCTGACGGATCAGCGCGTGGATCGAATTATGGGTATGCAAAACACCTTTGGGCCGCCCGGTGGTGCCGGACGTGTACAGGATCATGCGCACGGAGTCGGGGTCGACGACGGGCAGGGCCGCCGGGCCGTCCGCGGTGAACAGCGACGGGTACGGCGTGTGACGACCGGCGTCGTCCCGCAGCACCACGACCTCCGGCGGCGAGGTCATCTCGGCGGTGACCCGGTCCAGCATGCCGACGTAGTCGTGGCTTCCGAAGGACGACGGTACGAAGATCGCGCGGCTGTCGGCGTCGGACAGGATGAACGCCAACTCGCGATCACGTAGGGACGGCAGGATCGGGTTCACCACCATGCCTGCCAACGTCGCCGCCAGGTAGACAACGGCGGCCTCGTACCAAATCGGCAGCATGAACGACACCACGCTGCCCGCGGGCATCCGCGCCATCAGCGTCTTTGCCATCAGGGTCGCCTGCTCGTTCAGGGTTTTGCAGTCGAGCCGAATATCGCCGTCCACCAATACCGTTCGGCGCGGCGTGGCCCGGGCAGCGTCTCGCAGCGAGTCGGCGA
>JAVRPG010000103.1:0-5222 GCA_032162325.1 Mycobacterium sp.
CTGCCCGCGCGGAGCTCACCGCGTCTCGGGCGCGGATCGTCGCGGCCGCCGATGATGCCCGGCGCCGTTTCGAACGTGACCTGCACGACGGCGCCCAACAACACCTGGTCGCGCTGGGGCTTGTGCTACGCGACGCGGAGGCGTCGCTGCCGCCCGGACCGCACGAGGTCAAGGAGCAGATTTCTCACGTCATAACAGGGCTGGCTGGGATCTGTGAAGAGCTCCGCGAGATCTCACGTGGGATCCATCCCGCGATCCTGTCCAAGGGGGGTCTGGGCCCCGCGCTCAAGACGCTGGCCCGCCGGTCGGCCGTGCCGGTCGAGCTCGACGTCAGCGTCCACCGACGGTTGGGAGAGTCCGCCGAAGTGGCCGCCTACTACGTCGTCGCCGAAGCCCTCACCAATGCGGCCAAGCACGCGCAAGCGTCGCAGGTGAATGTTCGCGTCGACGCCGTTGGTTCCAACCTGCGTCTGTCGATTCGAGATGACGGAATCGGCGGTGCTGACCCGACCAACGGCTCCGGACTCATCGGCCTCAGAGACCGTGTCGAGGCAGTCGGGGGCCAGATGACGATCTCGAGTCACGCCGGAAGCGGAACATCCCTCCAGGTCGAAATGCCGTGTGACGTCAAGTGATTACGGCCGTCGACCGAGCGGGTTCTGCTACATTTTCGATCAAGTACTGAAAGTCGAGCGGCATCGCAAGAGCGGCGCCGTCAGCACGCGGCGTCGAGGATGTCGCGGACGCGGTCGAGGTAGCCCGGGAGCGGATCGTGGCTCGCGGTGACGATACGCAGCCGCCCGTTGAACGTGCAGACGCCTGCGCTCATTTCGCCCTGGACCTGGGCGAGAATTGCCGGCCCCCAGATCGCCACCGGTCGCACCGCCAATGGCCTGCCCATGTCCAGGACACGCAGGTTGGACGCGAACGCCTCGAAGCTGAGGCCGCGAATCATGAAGTCCTCCGCGTCGTCGGGCGTCGCATTGACGGGGATGAACTGTTCCGTGGCAGCCGACGCGTCGAGCACAGCCGGTAGCGACCGCGCAACGGAGAGTTGGTCGCTGACCATGCGGGCCATTGCCCACAGGTCGCAGAGCTGCTCACGGGTGAACGCCGTCCGAGCCGCGGTGAAGTACAGGCACACGTCGTCGCCGACGCCGATATGGCTGCGGAACTCGCAGGGGGTCGTCATCCGGACGAACTCGTTGCGGCCTGACTCGAAGATCACCCGGGTCATGGCCGACACGAGCGCCGAGTGCATGGTCGTCTGTTCGGCGCGGGCGCGGGTGACCAGCCGCCAGGTCAGGTCCTCGTCGAAGCAGACGGCGCTGATGCGGGGCAGGGCGCCGTCGAAGGGCCGAATCTTGCTCGGCGTGGCAAACCACTCCGGGAGCGCCTGCGGCGGCTGACCATTGGCAGCGGCCGGCTGGGCGTCGCGCAGGCGGCCGATCAATACCTCCTGCGACGGCGGGACCGGCAGCGCCGGAAGTACGTGCCCGTTCAGCGCGGAGAACAAATCCCGCAGGATGAATCCGGCTGAGATCCCGTCGATGATGACGTGGTCAACGGTCAGGATGATCGCGGCCGGGGTGCTGCGCAGCAGCACCACCCGGACCATCGGCGCTACAGCGGCGTCGAAAGGGCGAGTCAACTCCTCGGCGACAAGATCACACCATGTGTGGCCCGTGTCGGCGACGACGGTAACCGGGATCGGCGGCACGATCGTCGGGCGCCAGAAACCCAGTCCGGCCTGAGGGTGATCGTCGACGTAGACGTTCAGCAGCGGGTGGCGGTGCTGCACCGCGCGTAGGGCGGTAGCAAGCGCACCCGGATCCAGCTCGTCGGCAAGCTCGGCCACCATGCAGAAGTGCATCGTGTTCTTCTGCTGGCGCAGGTGATACAGCCGCTCGAAAGCACCCAGCGGACGAACCAAAGCAGCCGTCGCCTCGGCAGCCTCGGGACGCAATCTGACGCTCCCGGCGTGAGAGTCGGTATCGCGTCGCATCATGAGCTCCTCCATAAGTTGTCCGTGTCCAGCCCTAAACCGTTGTGACTCCAGTCTGTTCATGCGTTCCGCCAGGGGCTTGTACCCGCGCGACAGGTCGATGTACCGATGCGTCAGGAGGCGGCGGGCCGTCGAAGCGATAGTGCGTTGCGGTAGTCCGTCGGTGAACTGCCGTAGTGGGCCTTGAAGGTGCGGCTGAAGTGGCTGGTGTCCGAGAAACCCCAGCGGTGCGCAATGGCCGAGATGGGCCGATCGCTTTCGGTCAAGTCCTCTCGAGCGCGTGCAAGCCTGCGTGCACGTATGACCTCACAGACTGTCTGACCGGTGGCCCTGAAAACGCGATTGACGGTGCGGACCGACACCCAATGAGCTGATGCGATGGCAGCGGGTGTAACCGCGCCATCGAGCAGATGCCGCTCGATGTACTGCTCGATCGACGCACGCAAAGCAGGCCGCACGATCTCGGCCGAGGAAACGTCGCTGTCACTGCGCAGGGCGCCGACCAACAGCACTAGGGCGGCCGTGCGTGCTGCGCTAGCGGCGGCTGAATCCAATCCCGGCAGCAACTGAGTGAGCGTGTCCAGATAGGTCGTCAGCAGCCGCGTCGCCGGGGCGGTTCCGTCGAGCCTGACGCCGTCGCTCATCCATGCCCGCCCACCGACCTCCTCCAGCGCCGTCCACGGGATCAGCATGCTGCGTTTCGACAGTGGCTCCCGAATGGTGAACCGGTTCCGGTTGGTGCTGTCCCATGCCACCACGTCTCCCGGTGTCATCGTGGCTTCGATGTGACGCTGGCTGATCGTCTCGGTCCCCGCCTGGACAAGCATTACTGCGACGAATTCTCCGTCCGCATCCACGCGTTGATGGCTGGTGCGCGTACCGGAACAGGGTCCGCACTTGCCGTCGACCAATGTGAGGTCATCGATCCGCCAGCGGCGGAGCCACGCCTGGAACGCATCCGGGTGGGGACGCTCCGGGATCGCGACCGTCCAGGGTACGTAGGCGGCCGACAGTATCTGCTCCCACTGATCGGCCACGTCGTCTGTACCACGCGCGTTGATGGTCCACAACTCGCCGCCGCTTGGCATCACGCCACCCTCCACGTCTTACCTCGTACCGATGTTCCATTCAGTGAGTGTCAAACGGACCACCACCCCGGGGCAGGACTGCCCAACCGCACGGCAACGGCGATAGCCAATGCGGGCATCTCTGCCGCGACGGCCGATCCACCAAGGGTGTGATGTGGGTCTGTCTGATCCGCAAGTAGCCCGACTTCGTTGGCTGGCCGTTCCCTCCCTCGCATCCCAGAATCGCGCTCCCGTGAACCCATGTCGTTACCGCTGGCACCCAATCGATGCTTCCTGCGAGTGGTATCCGCCACACGCTGACTTCGCCGTGAAGGCGGGTGTCGGTGAGCTTCGGCGTGCGCACGCCATAACCTCGCCGGCTGAGATCTCGGCACGTCAGCCTCGTGAGGTTGCTCTGGCGACATTGGTTGCCAACAAACACGATTCGTCCAGCGCAGCACCGAGACGTGATCGGTGAGTCGCCTCCGACTTTCGCGTCCGACCGAGCCGGGACAAGTGCCAGCGTCGCGTCAGTGAGTGGAAATGTGGCCGCCCCGATGCGGATAGGCATCCTGGGCGCGGCGCGCATCCCACCGTTGGCGCTTATCAATCCGGCCAAGGAAAACGTCGACGTCGTGGTCGCAGCGGTGGGGGCGCCTCCCGTTCCAGGACGGTTTGGCAGACACGCTCGGCAACGGGTGCAGCAGTACGTCCATCCCGATGGGATGCGTTGAACGGCTGGGCATTCCGGCCTCTTCTTTGCCGTTCGCCCAGCATCGCACCCAGTAGCTGCCGGACGCGCTCCAGACCGGCGAGGTTACCTGGGAAGCACGTCGACTGCGCCTGCGAGTGTCCTACCGACGAGCGCGTCGGCGAGTTGGGGCGTGGTCATGTCAGACCCATCGCCCGCCGCCACAGTAAGGCGAGTGTGTCGATGAACTCGCCTTCGGCGGCGCGGGTGTGACGCGTACGGAAGAGTTCGTACATTTCGTGTTCGACCATCCAGAAGACGGCCGAGGAAACGGCGTGTGCCGAAGGCGGCGCCGCGGGGAGGCGCCCAGCGGCTCGCTCACGGTCGATGAATTGTGCCACCACATCGATGATTTCGTTCGTTGTTGCCCGCCATCTGGGGCCGAACTCGGGCGAGACCAGCCCGGTTTCCAGGAACGTTCGCAACGCCGGTCCGTGTTGACGCCAGCTGCGCAAAAGCGCCTCGAGCACCTCGCGAACCGTTTGATCAACCGTGGCGTCGGCATTGAGCAGCGTCGCCGTCGGCCCGACGATCTCATCATGTGTACGTGCCAGCAGGCCGGCCAGCAGATCCTCCTTCGAGGCGAAATAGAAGTACATGGTTGACCGAGATAGTCCGGCCCGCGTGGCGATCTCGTCCATGGTGATGTCGACGAACGGTGTGGTGAGCAGCAGGCGCTCGGTCACGTCGAGGATCTGCGCCTCTCGGATCTCTCCCTTGCTGGGTCCTGCGGCCCGTTGACGCTGACTGCGTCGTGAACCGACGTCCATGGTCGTCTTCCTCGTCTGCGTCTTGTTGGCTGTGCTGCTCGCCGACTGCTGCCCGGGCCAATGTCCGCGCTGCGCTTCCCATCCAGTGTCAACACACCGTCGAATACAAGACAACTGTACATCGACTGTGATCTCAAGCGCAGTCCTCCGCGCAGTCCTCCGCAAGAGACCGATTCGCGGGGTGCGATCATCGACTCACGATCGGGATATAATCGACAGCGTGTCGATTCTTGCGAAGGCTGCACGTGCTCGTGATCTTCAGGAGTGACGGGAGTGCCGATCACGTCGGCGCCCCTGTCAACGACGACCAGGACGTCATCGACACGAGCGCGGCCGTACCAGGCGGGCCGCGGCTGCGCGGCACGGAAACAGAAAATCGAAATGAGAGGTGCACATGAACACGATTCCTGACGAAGCAGGCTTGCAAGGAGCTGATTTCGGCGAAGGCGCTCGTTTTATTCAGC
The DNA here is from genome assembly GCA_032162325.1 of Mycobacterium sp. Lineage (GTDB taxonomy): Bacteria > Actinomycetota > Actinomycetes > Mycobacteriales > Mycobacteriaceae > Mycobacterium. The sequence continues at coordinate 5,058 of JAVRPG010000103.1, forward strand.
CGAAGCAGGCTGGGGTCATGCGGACCAAGGCACTCGGAACCCTGGGAACCACATCGGCGATTGGCCTGGGCCTGATGGGCATGAGCGACCTGTACGGACCCAGCGACCGCGCTGAGAGCATCGCCACCATCGGCGCCGCGCTCGACGCCGGCATCACCCTGCTCG
>JAVRPG010000104.1:0-3597 GCA_032162325.1 Mycobacterium sp.
CTTGGGGACCTCGACGTTGCCCGCATCGGGTTTGGCGCCATGCGCATGTCATTCGGGCGCTCCGGCGCTGGCAGCGACGACGCTGAATCCATCCGCACGATCCACCGCGCCGTCGAGCTCGGTGTGACCCTCATCGACACCGCCGAGATGTACGGGCCCTACACCAACGAGGTACTCGTCGGCCGAGCGCTCAAAGGCCGCCGCGATTCCGTCGTGCTAGCCACGAAGTTCGGATTTATCTCCCACACCGGACGTCCCGAAGGCAGCCTCGACAGCAGTCCCGACAACATCCGCGCCGCCGTCGAGGGCTCACTACGTCGCCTCGACAGCGACCACATCGACCTGTACTACCAGCACCGCCTCGACCGCCAAACACCCATCGAGGACACCGTCGGCGCCCTGGCCGAACTGGTCACCCAGGGCAAGATCCGCCACATCGGACTCTCGGAAGCCGGCGTCGACACCATCCGCCGCGCCCACGCCGTGCACCCCATCACCGCCGTGCAATCCGAATACTCCCTGTGGACGCGCGACCCAGAACCCGCAGTCTTGCCGCTGCTACGCGAACTCGGAATCGGCTTCGTGCCCTACGCACCGTTGGGCCGCGGATTCCTCACCGGCAAGCTGCGCTCAATCGCCGACCTCGACCCGACCGACGCGCGCCTCGACAATCCTCGCTTCATCGGTGAAAACTTCCAACGCAACCTACAGATCGCCGATGAGGTCGAACGTATTGCGGCACAAGTCGGGGCCACACCAGCACAGGCGGCGCTGGCCTGGCTGCTCGCCAAGGGAGACGACATCGCGCCGATTCCCGGAACCACGCGGGTTGAGCGTCTGGAAGAAAACGTCGCCACCGACGGCGTCGAACTCACCGCCGAGCACCTGGCCGCGCTCGACAACCTCAGTCCGGCGGCCGGAGATCGCCAAAACGAAGCGTTGATGCGGACGATCGACCGGTAGACGCGTCGAGGCAAATTCGTTGCGACGTAACAGATCCGGATGTGCGTTCGGGCAAGTTGCGAACGAGCGCCTCATGCCGCCAGCCGCCTGGACGCGGCACCGGTCCCTGGTGCATAAGGGCTCAGGCTGCGTCGGACTGCCGGCGGGTGCGCTCGCGGGTATCGACCGACCACAGGTGGCCGCAGTCGGGACACTGCAGGTGGACCAGCGTGCCCTTGTTGCTCAGCAGGTACTGCCAATGCGTGGCGCAATTCGTGGCGCCTTGGCACTCGTCGCAGCCGGCGTGGTGGCCGCACTGGGGGCACGGAAGCCAGGCACGTCGACTCGGATCGGCGGTCGGGTCAATCGGCAACACGATGCACCGTCCGATCCGGCAGCACACCTGCGCTGACCAGCTCGTCGTAGATCCGCTGCTGCTCCTCGTCGAGGTTGGAGTACAGCATGTCGTACGCCTTTTCCTCCTCGGCGAGCACGGCGATTGGATCCCAGTCGTCGCCGATGGCCTCCAGCACGGCGGTGCGCCGGCGGGCCTCATCGAGCGTGAGATCGTAGGCAAAATCGAGATCAGCCATCGCGCCAGGTTTCCAAAAGATGGTTAGCCTGGGCAATGACCTACGTCACGTTCGCAATTTGACCTTCGTCACATTTGTGTCCTCAACCAGTCTCGCTGCCTGCGGACGAACGCCGCGTCGACCACCGCCCCATGGCCCGGCACGAACACCGCATCCTCACCGCCTCCCTCGAGGACACGCTCCAGCGTCGCCGGCCACACCATCGGGTCGGAGTCGGCATCGATCGCCGGATCACCCGATTCCTCGACAAGGTCACCGCAGAACACCACGGGCCTGTCGGAGCCGGTGACGACGGCGATCAAGTCGTGGCCGGTGTGTCCGCGGCCCGGATGGCTGACCGACACGGTCCGATCACCAAGATCGACGACGGCGGAGGTGACCCGATGCTCGGGTGCGCAGCGGAACACGCCGTCCGCAAGCCGCTCCCAGACGAAGTTCACTGCCCCAGCGTGAGGGCCTGCGCCGCGCGATACTGCTCGAGCACATGCGGCGTAGGATCCGCCGTGTACGACGCCGCCACCCCGAACGACCACGACGGTGGCGAATCCTGTGGCGACAGCGTCCATGCCGCCTGCCTGGCCGCCCCAAGCGCGACATACTCCGCAGGCGTTGGCACGTCAACGGGTGCAGCCAGGACCGCGGGTGCGATGCGCCGGACCGCCTCCGAGCGCGCTCCCCCGCCGATCAGGATGATGCGTTCCACATCGACGCCCTGCGCTGAGATCTTGTCGACGCAGTACGCCATCGAAGCCAGCAGCCCCTCCACAGCTGCGCGGGCAACGTTGGCGGGCAAGAGATTTCGTGTCGTCACGCCTTGTAACGCACCCGCGGCGTCCGGAAGATTGGGCGAGCGCTCGCCCTCGAAATACGGCACCAGGGTGAGACCATCGGCCCCGGGAGGCGACGACAACGCCAGCCGGTCCATCTCGTCGAAATCGACGCCGAGCATCGTCGCCACGGCCGCCAGCACGGGAGCCCCGTTGAGTGTGCACACCAGCGGCAGTTGGCGTCCGGTGGCGTCGGCGAAACCGGCCACGATCCCCTCTGGGTCATGCGGTGCGGCCTCTGCCACCGCGCTCACCACACCGGACGTGCCGAGTGAAACGACGCAATCACCTGGGCCCGCGCCGAGGCCCAGCGCCGCCGCCGCGTTGTCGCCGGCGCCGGGACCGAGCACCGCTCCCGCCGAGGTCTGCCCCGCCGGGTCCCTCGGGCCGAGCACGGTGGGCAGCGCGGGCCGTCGCCCCCGCAACGCCAGCTCGAGCAGGTCGGTCTGGTAGCTGTCGGTCTCCGACGAGAAGTACCCGGTGCCGCTCGCGTCACTGCGGTCGGTGCGCAGCGTGCTGATATCCGTCGAGCCGCTCAGCCGCCACGTCAGCCAGTCGTGCGGCAGGCAGACCGCCGCCGTCGCATCCGCGTGCGCGGGTTCATGGTCGGCCAGCCACCGCAGCTTCGTCGCCGTGATCGCGGCGACGGGCACCACGCCGATCCGCTTCGCCCACTCGCCGGCACCGCCCAGATCATCGATGAGCTCGGCCGCCGCGGCGCTCGAGCGAGTGTCGTTCCACAGCAACGCATCTCGAACGACTGTGCCTGCGCCGTCCAGACACACCATGCCGTGCTGCTGGGCGCCGACCGACACCGCCGCCACGTCTTCGAGTCCCCCGGCGGCATCGATGCTGGCCTGCAGTGCGGACCACCACAGCTGCGGATGGACCTCGGTGCCGTCGGGATGGGGCGACGACGCGGACCGCACGATCTCACCGGTGTCCGCGTCGCAGACGACCACCTTGCAGGACTGGGTGGACGAGTCGATTCCCGCGACGAGTGCCACGCCTGCGAAGCTACTCCCATGCGATGGCTCGCGGTCACCGCGTGCTGGCGCTCGCGGTCTCGGCGGTGGCGGTGGTTGACCGATGACTTCGCCGGCGGCGCGATGTCAGTACCTATATGCGAAAACTCGTGATCACCCAGAACATCACGCTGGACGGGTCCGTCGAGATGCTCGACGATTGGTTCGACCCCCAGCTCCAGGACGAGGATCTGCTCGAGGAGTCGCATC
>JAVRPG010000105.1:0-2609 GCA_032162325.1 Mycobacterium sp.
CGATGTCGAAGGTTGCGCCGTTGGTCGGCACCGACACGCTCACCGCGTCGGCGGGCTCGAACAAGCTGGAGCTGACCCTGCCGTGCTTGCCTGACGCGATCGTCGTCGAGGTATCGCTGTTGCCGACGATCGGCTTTCGCCCCGGCCCACTCGCGTCGAAGCCCGCCGCGATCACCGTGACCCGCACTTCGTCGCCCAGCGAGTCGTCGATGACCGTTCCGAAGATGATGTTGGCGTCCTGGTGGGCGGCGTCCTGCACCAGCGAAGCCGCCTCGTTGATCTCGAACAGTCCCAGGTCGCTGCCGCCGGCGATCGACATCAGCACACCCTGCGCGCCCTCCATGGAGGCTTCCAGCAGCGGCGAGTTGATCGCGATCTCGGCGGCCTTGAGCGCGCGGCCGTCGCCGCGAGCCGAACCGATGCCCATCAACGCCGTGCCCGCACCCGACATGATGCCCTTGACGTCGGCGAAGTCGACGTTGATCAGGCCCGGGGTGGTGATCAGATCGGTGATGCCCTGCACACCGTTGAGCAGCACTTCGTCCGCGCTGCGGAAGGCATCCATAAGAGATACCGCGGCATCGCCCATCTGCAGCAAGCGGTCGTTGGGGATGACGATCAGGGTGTCGCAGCTTTCCCGCAGCGCCGCAATGCCGGTTTCGGCCTGGTTGCCCCGCCGCTTACCCTCGAAGGAGAACGGCCGGGTCACCACGCCGACGGTCAAAGCGCCGAGCTTGCGGGCGATGCTGGCTACGACGGGCGCGCCACCGGTGCCGGTGCCACCTCCCTCACCAGCGGTCACGAACACCATGTCGGCGCCGCGGAGCAGCTCCTCGATCTCGTCCTTGGCGTCATCGGCGGCCTTTCGGCCGACCTCGGGATCGGCACCGGCGCCGAGCCCGCGGGTCGAGTCACGCCCGACGTCGAGTTTGACGTCGGCATCGCTCATCAACAGCGCTTGCGCGTCGGTGTTGATGGCGATGAACTCCACCCCCTTGAGCCCCTGCTCGATCATCCGGTTGACGGCATTAACACCGCCGCCGCCGATCCCCACGACTTTGATGACGGCCAAGTAGTTGTGCGGCGGGGTCATCATGGTGTCTTCCTCCCTGGTGGGGCTAAGCCTGATGCGAACTGTCTGGCAAACCTCAACCTCAAGTAAAGAGTTAGAGTTATGTCAAGTTGTTTCGGGCAAACAGAACGGTATTGCCGCCGCGCGCGCGATCGATGCAGGCGCGCCGAGAAGCGGCGGGCGAATTTCGGCCGAATTTGTTCCGCGCTCGACAATCAACTGGGGTCGCGCCTACTTGACGGTGGGCAGATCCGGACTGGACACGTCGTAGGTCCGCCCGGGCTGCGTCAACAGCGCCGCCAGCTTCTCGGCCTTCTCCTCGGTGCGCTCATTGGTCCCCCAGATCACCGTGCGCCCATCGGCGAGCGTCAGAGTGATCGACGCGACCGACGGCGCGGCAATCCGCCCCACCTGTGCGGCGATTTCGGGACGCAGCGCAAGCAGTACCGCGAGCGCGGCCTTGGTTGCCGGATCGGTCGGCCCGGGATTGTCGACGTCGAGATAGGGCAGCGCCGGTGGCGGCGGCGCTGTCGCGAAGTCGACGCCGTCGCGGTCAAACAGATGCGGACCGTCGGGAAGATCCTTGACTACTACCGGAACCCGCTCGACGATGGTGATCCGCAGCGCCGACGGGTACTGGCGTTGCACGCGCGCGCTCGCCACGCGGCGGATCGCCGCCACCCGGTCGGCGACGCCGTCGGTGTTGATCTGCAGCAGCGGCGTTCCCAGCCGGACCCGTGCGACGTCGAGCACCTCATCACGGGTCACCGCCCCGATCCCGGTGACGATGATGCTGCGCGCGGACATCACCGGCGTGAAGTAGAGGATCATCCCGAGCGCAGTGGTCACCACGATCAGGAGCATCGAGAGCAGGACCAGCTTCAAGCCCCGGATGGCGCCGCGGGGAACCGGTTTGGGCGCTCCCCCGGCGCGCCCGCTGGCAGCGCGTTTGGCCTCGCGGCGAGCCTGCTCGATCGCCATCGCGCGCGCCTGCGCCGCGCGGCGCTCCGCGCGTTCCCGGCGCTCCCGCCGACGGGGACCCTCGACCACGTCGGCTTGTTCGGGTTGCCCCTGCTCTGCGCCGGCGCCGTCCTCGCGGGCCGCGTCGTCGCCGGCGGCAACGATCGGCTCGGTGACAGTGGTTTCCACGAAGGGGTCGCCAACCGGGTCGCCCGGCACCTCGCCGTCCGACTTAGTCACCACGACACCCCCGGCCGGCCCGGCGGGCTGCGGTTGGCCCGCACCCGCAGCGCGGTCACGATCTCGGGCGCGAGCATGGTGACGTCGCCCGCGCCCATAGTGACGACGACGTCGCCCGGTGCGGCGGCCGCGGCCACCGCCTCTGCGACCGAGGAGAAATCGGGCAGATACTGCACCGGCACGCTGACGTGCTCGGCGATGCTTGCCCCGCTCACACCGGCAAGGGGTTGTTCGCGTGCGCCGTAGACATCGAGCACGAAAACTTGGTCGGCAGCGTCCAACGCATAACCGAATTCAGCGGCGAAAGATTTTGTCCGCGAATACAAATGTGGCTGGA
>JAVRPG010000106.1:0-5538 GCA_032162325.1 Mycobacterium sp.
GTCTACGGCACCGCCATTGACGCCCTCTCCACCCAGGTGCTCGCCGACGAGCCTGGGCGACGTCGACGCCCGCCTCCACCGCGGCCGCCCGCAACAACACCGCCCCCGCCACGCGGTCCGTGGCGCACACGACGTTCGCGCACACGTGAATCCCGTGGCTGCGGTACGTGTAGAGCCGCCCGGCCGGGCCGAACATCACCGAATTGCGCAACCCCGGCCCGCCAAACGAGTGCGACGCGGCGTCGGGCCAGGGGCCGTCGAGTGGGCCGCCGTAGGCCTCCACCTCCACGATCATGGCGCTCACGCCGCGCCCGGTCAGCTCCGCGCCGAGCAGTCGCCGGGCCGCGGACACGGGATCAACGGACAGCGGCTCGGCACTCACCCGAGCGATTCTGCCCGCGTCCTTGACACACCTACCAGCGGGGAGCATTATTCATCGCATGATGAGTTCACCCAGCGATGAATTACTCCGCAACGGGGTGGAGCCAGCCATCGACGTACAGAATCTGCGGGTCATCCGCGGGAAACGGGTCGCGCTGGACAACATCTCGGTTCAGATCGCGCGGGGCACCATCACCGGCCTGCTCGGCCCGTCCGGCTGCGGCAAGACGACGCTGATGCGCAGCATCGTCGGCACGCAGATCATCGCCGAGGGCACGGTGACGGTGCTGGGCCACCCGGCAGGTTCGGCCGAACTGCGCCACCGCGTCGGCTATGTCACGCAGGACCCCACCATCTACAACGACCTGCGGATCATCGACAACGTGCGTTACTTCGCCGCGCTGTATGGCACAGACTCGAACGCTGCGGATCAGGCGGTATCGGCCGTCGGCCTGGAGGATCACCGAACGGCGTTGTGCGGCAACCTATCCGGCGGTCAGCGCACCCGGGTGTCGTTGGCCTGCGCATTGGTGGCCCGGCCCGACCTGTTGGTGCTCGACGAACCCACCGTCGGTCTTGACCCCGTGCTGCGCGTCGACCTGTGGGACCAGTTCGACCAACTCGCCCGGCGCGGAACGACTCTGCTTGTTTCGAGCCACGTGATGGACGAGGCCGACCACTGCGGCGACCTGCTGCTCATGCGCGAAGGCAACCTGCTCGCCCACACCACACCCACCAAGCTACGAGAGGACACGGGATGTCAGTCACTGGAGGAAGCGTTTCTGTCCGTCATCCGGCACAGCACCGCAGCCGCGGCCGGCTGAGCCCGCAGGCGTACCTCGCCACCACCGCGCGGATCCTGCGTCAGCTCGCCGCCGATCATCGCAGCGTGGCGATGATCCTCGTCGTGCCCAGCCTGATCATCACGCTGATGTACTTCATGTTCCAGAACGCGCCCCACCGGCCCGGCGCGCCGTCGCCGTTCAACAACGCGTGCCTGATCATGCTCGGCGTCTTCCCGCTCATCGTGATGTTCTTGATCACGTCGATAACGATGCAGAGAGAACGGGTTTCGGGGACGTTGGAGCGCATCCTGACCACACCACTGCGGCGGCTCGACCTCCTCGCCGCCTACGGCACCGCGTTCTCGATCGCGGCCGCAGCGCAGGCCACGCTGGCGTGCCTCGTGTCGTATGTGTTCCTCGGCCTAGACACCAAGGGCAGCCCGATTCTGGTGTTCACCATCGCGATCATCAACGCCGTGCTTGGCGTGGGGCTTGGCCTGCTGTGTAGTGCGTTCGCCCGCACCGAATTTCAGGCCGTGCAGTTCATGCCGGTGGTGATCGCCCCGCAGCTGCTGCTCTGCGGCATCATCGTGCCGCGTGAGGTGCTGCCGGACTGGCTGCAGTGGATCAGCAATGTGTTGCCTGCCAGCTACGCTCTGGAGGCGCTGCAACAGGTCGGCGCGTACTCGGAGCCGACGGCCATCGCGGTGCGCGACATCGCCGTCGTGATCGGCTTCGCGGTACTCGCGCTGTGCCTGGCCGCGGCGACGCTTCGACGAAGGACACCGTAACCGCCTTGACGACCAACATCGAACGCAAGCGTCCCGGGCGCCCGCCCGGGACGTCCGACACCCGCGAACGCATTCTGGAGAGTGCGCGTAACCTGTTCGCCCGCAACGGAATTGACAAGACTTCGATCCGTGCCATCGCCAAGGACGCGGGCGTCGACCCCGCGTTGGTGCACCACTACTTCGGCACCAAGACCCAGCTGTTCGCCGCGGCTATCCACATTCCGATCGACCCCATGGCGGTCATCGGCCCGCTGCGAGAAGTCCCGATCGAGGAGATCGGCTACACGCTGCCGTCGATCCTGCTGCCCCTGTGGGACTCCGAAATGGGCAAGGGATTCATCGCAACTCTCCGGTCAATCCTGGCGGGCGGCGAAGTCTCGCTTATTCGGTCGTTTCTTCAAGAAGTGATCGCCGTCGAGGTCGGGTCCCGCGTCGACAATCCCCCGGGCAGCGGACGAATCCGGGTCCAGTTCGTTGCGTCGCAGCTGGTGGGCGTCGTGATGGCCCGCTACATCCTGGAATTGGAGCCGTTCAAGTCGCTGCCGGTCGAGCAGATCGCCGAAACCATCGCGCCCAACCTGCAGCGCTATCTCACCGGTGAGCTACCCGGACTCACCTGAGGATCGGTCCAGCATTCGTTGATGTTCGGCCTCGTCGGTCACCGTGACCGCCTCGTCGACGAGCAGTACCGGGATGCCGTCCTCGATGCGGTATGCGCGGCGAAGCCGAGGGTTGTAGAGGAACTCCTCGTCCACCAGGAACAGCGGCCCCCGGTCTTCCGGGCAGACGAGGATGCTCAGCAGTTTTTCGTCAAGCACCACGCGGGCTAGCCGATGGGTTGCGTGATGCCGGTGCCCGGAATGAGGCCGATGCCCGTGTTGTTCGGGTTGCCCGGGTCCGGTGGAATTCCCGGAGGCAGCGGCGTCTGGCCCATGTTGAACCCGGGCTGCGACGGGTTATTGGCGTTCTGCTGAATCGCCTGCAGCTTGCGCTGGAATGCGACCGTATTCTTCAGCGCGTCGATAAGCCGGGTCTGGTTGGGCAGATAGTCCCAGCCTGCATGCAGCTCCTCGAGGTTGGACTTCGACGGTTTGAAGCCCAGCGCGCGCAGCGTCAGCGCCTCCTTGACGAAATTGGAGACCTGGCCGCCGCCTGCGCCCTGCATGTACTTCACGCCGACGTCGTCAAGAACGTCAGCATTCGCGGTGGTCGATCCGATGCCCATGAGAAGCCCGACGGCCAACGCGCTGCTGGCCACAGCGCCTTTGACTGCGCGCCGCAGATTACCGCTCTGCAATGTCATCCATCCTCCTGCCGCCAGCGGGAGCCTAACAGCGAGCCGTCCGCGAGGCACGGGCTCACTGTTGGGCGCCGACGATCTCGGTGCGTACCGCGACGGTCAAGCGCTTGTATCGATTCGTATCGGGATCCAGATACCAGGCGTTACGCGACGGCTTGGGGATGCCCTCGGCCCGCAGCGGGCTGAGCAGCGGGCGGTAGGAGGCGCTGAGCTTCATCTGCGGCACCACGTGCATGATGTCGGGCGGATTGCCGACCGGCAGATCCGCCAGTGCCTCGGACAGGTCTGCCGACGGAATGCTGCCGCCGGGGCACAACGCCAGCGCGGTGATGGCCAGCTGGTGCCCGGCCACTTCCACCCCGTAAGTCACGGCCAGATCCACCGCCCCGAGCCGGCCCACGGCGTCGTCGATGGGCGAGGCGTAGACGGGGCCTCGCGCCGTGTGGATCACCACGCCACGGTTGTCGACGAGCCAGTAGTCGCCGTCCTCGTCGCGGCGGAACAGGTATTCGGTCGACACCCAGGTGTCGGCCGGGGCAAACACGCCGCGTTTGACCGACGCCGTCGGGTCCACCGGACCGCGTGGGTGGGCCAGCAACACGCCGACCTCGTTGGTGTCGGCTCTCCGGACGAATCCGCGGTCGTCCTCGAGGATCAGGTCGTCCTCGGCGTCGTAGGCGGCCAGTTCGACATCGCCGCCGCCGGGCAAGGGTCTGCCCTTGCTGCCCAGCTTGGCGCCCGAGACGTTGGCCAGCACGGCCTGCCCGTCGGTGGTGGCGAAGAACTCGACCACATGCGCAGGCTTGAACACGTCGATGACGCGCTTCCACAGGCCGGTCGGCATGCCGGACCCGATGAACAGCCGCACCGGGTGGCTGCCGGTCAACGAGAACGCCGGATCGTCGATGACCTCACGCAGCATCGCCCACGTGTACGACACCACCGTCACGCCGTACTGGCGGATCTCCTGCAGGAAGCGGTCCGTGCGCAGCTCCCGCGACAGCGCGATGCGCGACCCGCCGACTACCGCACCGCCGAGACTCACCAGAAGCCCGGACTGGTGATGCAGTGGGGTGAGGCAGTAGACGGTGTCGGCGCGGCCGAGGTTGGCGGCCGACGCGGTGCCGAACGCCGACAGAGCCCAGCGGTAGTTGGTGATCTGGCGGGCGACGAGATCGCCGCCGATGGAGCTGAACCCTACGAAAGCGAGGTCGCGGGCGAGGCCCGGGTTGGGCCGGTACCAGCCGGGCAGGTCCACGACGTCGGGGTCGATCTTCTCCATGTCGGTGACGTCGGCGTGCTCGGGCAGGTGCAGGTCGCGCGATTCGCCGCCGCCGAGCACCAGCACCCGCAAGTCGAGCCGCCGCGCGGCGTCGAGGTTGCTTGGGTCGGCGATGATCTCCGACACCCCGCCGAGCCGTGCAGCGGCCGCCAGGTCGGCGTCGGGCGGCATCAACACCGCCACCGCGCCGAGTCGAGACAGCGCCGCGATGGCGACGAGCGCGCTGGGCCGGGTCTCCATCAACACCCCGACGTGAGCACCCTGCCGCACGCCGACCTCGATGAGGCCGCGAACCACATTGTTGATGCGGCGATCCACTGCCTCGAAGGTGTGGACGCGCCCGTCGAACAACAGGCACTCGCCCTCGGGCAAGTCGCGGGCCTGCTCGGACATGATGCGGCCGAGCGAGATGCGAGTGTGGTCATTGATCTGGCCGAGGCGCGCCAGCCTGGGCAGCGTGCGATAAGTCTCTACGGCCAGCGCACGGGCCGACTTGTTGGCCGCGACGAGCGCGTCGGCGGCCGACCGGGCGAGGCTGAACACCATCTCGGTGGCGGCCGCGGTGCCGTGCGCCACCCGAGACGACAACGAGACGCCGCTTTCGGCGTGCTCGGCCGGTTGCAGCGCCATCAGCGTGACGCCGTCGGGCAGGTCGCCGGTGCCGTCGAGCCACATGACCCACTGCGCGACGGTCGGCCAGGTCTGGCTGGCGGCCTTTGAACCGACGACAAGACCGAAATGCCCTGCGCGGATGAGGAATTCGTAGATGTCGGCCTGCGGGGCGGCCCGCTTGATCCCGCGCACCGAGGCCGGCTGCCCGATGTCGTCGACTTCGCCGATCACCGCGAGCACCGGGCAATCGATGTCGGACAGCGTGACGAGGTCGCCGTGAATGGAGAAACCGCCGGTCATCATCCGGTTGTGCGCGATGAACTGCTTGAGCAGTTCGGAGATGGCAGGGCCGGACCACGCGATCCAGCCATCCGACGCCAGGAACCG
>JAVRPG010000107.1:0-3978 GCA_032162325.1 Mycobacterium sp.
TGCATGGTCTCACCGGCCTCGGTGTTCAGGCCGTAGGTGCGGTTGCTGGCCATCGCCAACACTCGATGCGAGTCCTTGCCGGGCTTGATCACGCTCATGACGCTGGCGACGCCGTCGAGGTCGGGGCGCGCGATGCCGTCGATCGCCGACTTCACCGGGATCTGCACATCGGGATCCAGCGTTGTCTTGATCATGTAACCGCCCTTGGCGACCTGTTCCTTGCTGATCCCGGCGCGTGCCAGGTAGTCGAGCGCGTAGTCGCAGAAGAATGCGCGATCGCCTGCGGCGATGCAGCCGCGTGGCAGTTCGTTCGGTTGCGGAAGGATGCCCAGCGGCTCTCCCTTGGCGGCGCGCAGCTCGTCGGCGTGTTCGGGCAGGTTGTCGATCATGGTGTCCAGCACCAGGTTTCGACGAGTCAACGCACCGTCGGGATTGGCGTAGGGGTTCAGCGTGCTGGTCGACTGGACGAGGCCGGCCAGCAGTGCAGCCTGCTGCCAGTTCAACTCGGAGGCGTTGATCCCGAAATAGGTCTGAGCCGCGTCCTGGATTCCGTACGCGCCGTTGCCGAACGAGACCAGATTGAGGTAGCGGGTCAGGATCTCCGGCTTGGTGAACGTCTTGTCGAGCGTCAGCGCCATCCGGATCTCGCGCAGCTTGCGCGCCGGGGTGGTTTCGATGGCCGCGCGCTTCTCGGCGTCGGTCTGCGCGATCACCAGCAGCTGGTAGTTCTTCACGTACTGCTGTTCCAGGGTCGAGCCGCCGCGGGTGTCGAGGTTTCCGGACAAATAACCGGAAAGACCCGTCAGCGTGCCCTGCCAGTCGACGCCGTTGTGTTCGGCAAACCGCTTGTCCTCGATCGAGACGATCGCCAGCTTCATGGTGTTGGCGATTTGATCGCCGGGCACCTCGAAACGGCGTTGCGAGTAGAGCCACGCGATGACGTTGCCCTTGGCGTCGACCATCGTCGAGACCTGCGGCACCTCGCCCTCGACCAACTGGGCCGAACCATTGGCAACGACGTCGGAGGCCCGGTTGGACACCAGCCCGAACCCGCCCACCACGGGAAACATCAGTCCCGCGGCGATCACGCTGGCCAATAAGCAGCACCACGCGAGCTTGATCACCGTAACTGTTGTCGGCGGTCGGGTCGGCGGCTGCTCCGGCATGCGTACAGAGTAACGACGCCGCAAAATGGCAGCTCCGGACGGTCGATGGCCGAGTTCGCTGGGCGCCCAGACCTGCCTTTGCGTCAATTTTGCGGTCTGACGGCACGGTCGTCCCAAAAAAGTGCGCCGTACGTATTGCGCAGAACGCCCCTGACCACCTAAGTTGGGCACACAGTGCGATGCAGGTCACACTCGACCTTCACACTGTGGCGTAGATCGCATCAGCGTTCTACACCGGAGGACTAGGCCGTCGCTGTGTCGGGGCGGGACGGCTGGAACGAAGGGATCGCTGGTGTCAGCTACACGACCCGCTGCGCGCAGGACAAGCGCCAATCTGTCAGCCCATAGTTTGGTCCAGGGTGCCGAGGCCGAGGCCCGCATCGCCTGGGTATCCCAAGCTCGCTGCCGCCAAGCGGATCCGGACGAACTTTTTGTCCGGGGTGCCGCCCAGCGCAAAGCCGCCGTGATCTGTCGACACTGCCCGGTGATCCTGGAATGCGGCGCCGACGCCCTCGATAACCGTGTCGAATTCGGGGTCTGGGGCGGCATGACGGAACGCCAGCGCCGCGCATTGCTCAAGCAGCACCCCGAGGTCGTTTCCTGGTCCGAGTTCTTCGCCGCCCAGCGCAAACACCGCAGCGCCGTCTAGGCGGCGTTAAGCGGATACGCCGCTCTGTTTAATTCGCCGCTACGCGGCGGCCGCCTCGCCGGTGATCTGATCGGCGATGGCGCGCAGCGCGTCCAGGTCCGAGACGTCGAATGGCAGCGACGGCACACCCACAATCGCCACATGCGGGTTGGCGCCGGTGAACCGCGACAGCAACCTGACCTCTCGCTTGGCGGTATGTGCCCGATCGGCGTGGACGCGCAGCACCGCGGCGGCCAATGCGTCGGGATCCTCCTTTTCGAGTTCCTCGGCGGCCTCGACAGCCTTGTCAGCGTGCAGGTCGCTCAGTGTCGGGTGCGTGCGATTCAGAATCAGCCCGGCCAGCGGCATGTGCTCCTCGGAGAGCCGGTCGACGAAGAAGGAGGCTTCCCGCAGCGCGTCGGGCTCGGCGGCGGATATAACGACGAACTGTGTGCCGCGCCGCTTGAGCAGCTCGTAGGTGCGATCCGCCTTCTCGCGGAACCCGCCGAAGGTCGTATCCAGCATTTGGACGAAAGCGGCTGCGTCGGAAAGCATTTGCGAACCCAGCACCGTGGACAGTGCCTTCATCGCCAAGCCCACCGCGCCGGTCACCAGTCGGCCGATGCCGCGACCGGGCGCCAGCAGCAGCCGCCACAGCCGACTGTCCATGAAGCTACCCAGCCTTTGTGGCGCGTCCAGGAAGTCAAGAGCATTGCGCGAAGGCGGGGTGTCGACGACGATCAGGTCCCACTTGTCTTGGGCGAGAAGCTGACCCAGCTTCTCCATGGCCATGTACTCCTGCGTGCCGGCCAGTGACGTGGCCACGGTTTGATAGAACTGGTTGTCCAGAATCGCTTCGCCCCGTTCGCGTCCGGAGTACTGGATCACCATTTCGTCGAACGTGCGGCGCATGTCGAGCATCATCGCGTGCAGCTCGCCGGGAACCTCGGGCGCGAGGGGAACCCGTTGCGGGGTGTTGCCGAGATCCGTGATGCCGAGCGCCTGGGCCAGCCGCCTGGCCGGGTCGATGGTGAGTACCACAACGGTGCGGCCGTATTCGGCCGCGCGCAACGCCATCGCGGCCGCAGTGGTGGTCTTACCGACCCCGCCGGCGCCGCAGCACACCACCACGCGGTTGGAGGTGTCGTGCAGGAGCGCACCCATGTCAAGGGCCGGCGGTGCGGTACTCATCGACCTCTCCTCAATTGTCCGATTCGCGTGCGCTTCATCGGACGCCCTGGTGGGCTAGCGCTTCGGCGAGCTCGTAGAGGCTGCCGAGGTCGACTCCGTCGGGTATCTGCGGCAGCTCCAGCCGCGCCACGTCGAGTTCGTCGAGCTGCTCGGCGCTTTCGGCGCGCGCCTTGATGCGCGTCGCGTGCTGGATCGTCTCGGTGAGGAGACCGGCAAAGTCGCTGTCGGACAAGTTGATTCCGACGCTTTCCAAGCCAGTGCGAACCGCGTCGGCGTCGATGTCGCCTTCGGCGGCCTTGGCGAGGTCATCGGCAGGCAGATAGGCCGGGATGTTGCGGTTGACGATGACGCTGCCGATCGGCAGGCCCAGCTCCTGGAGTTCCTCGATCGCTTCAAGCGTCTCCTGAATGGGCAGCGCCTCCAGCAGGGTGACGAGGTGGATCGCGGTGAGGTCGGAATGCAACACCTTGACCACGCTCTCGGCCTGCGAGTGCACCGGGCCGCCCTTGGCCAGTTCCGATACCGCCTGGGTGACGTCGAGGAACCGGGCGATGCGGCCAGTTGGCGGGGAATCCACCACGATGGCGTCGTAGGCCGGCTGCTTGCCCTTCTCGGCGCGGGTCACGATCTCGCGGATCTTGCCGGTGAGCAGCACGTCGCGCAGGCCCGGCGCGATCGTCGTGGCGAACTCGACCGCGCCGATCCGGCGCATCGCGCGGCCCGCAAGGCCGAGGTTGTAAAACATGTCGAGGTATTCGAGGAACGCCGCCTCGGTGTCGATGGCCAGCGCGTTGACCTGACCGCCGCCGTCGGCGGTGGCGATCTTGACCTCCGCATAGGGCAGCGGCGGCACGTCGAACAGCTGCGCAATGCCTTGGCGCCCTTCGACTTCCACCAGCAGCACCTTGCGGCCGCCTGCGGCCAGTGCCAGCGCCAGAGAGGCCGCGATGGTCGACTTGCCGGTTCCGCCCTTGCCGGTGACGAAGTGCAGAC
>JAVRPG010000108.1:0-5313 GCA_032162325.1 Mycobacterium sp.
GTGCGCGGGAGCGGTGGCCGGCGCGACCATCACGCGGTTCACGGTCGCACCGGCGATCGCGCTTGCCGCGGCCGTGGTGGCCGTCAGCGCCGCGATCTTTCGGTTCGGCCCGCACAGGCAGGATGCGACCGCGGGCTAGTCTCGGCGTATGCCCTCAGTACTCGTCACCGGTGCAGGCCGTGGAATCGGCAAGTCGATCGTCGAGCACCTGGCCACCCGTGGCTGGGACGTGATCGCCGGGGTCCGCAGCGAGCGCGACGCCGCCACGGTCACCGCGCTGTCCCCCCAACGCGTCTCCTCGGTCATCCTCGACGTCACGGATGCCGGACACATCGCCGCGCTGCAAGAGTCGCTGCCTGAGCGGCTCGATGCGATCGTCAACAACGCGGGGGTCGTGGTGAGCGGGCCGATGGAGACAGTCAGCCCTGCCGAATGGCGAAAGCAGTTGGAGATCAACGTGATCGGCCAGCTCGCCGTCACCCAGGCGGTGCTGCCGCGGCTACGCAGGTCCCGCGGTCGGGTGGTGTTCATCTCCAGCGTCAATGGCAGGCTGTCGATGCCGCTGATCGGGGCCTACTGCGCCAGCAAGTTCGCGCTGGAAGCGGCCGCCGACGCGCTGCGAATGGAGCTGCGGCCGTGGCACATTGGTGTGGCGATCGTGGAGCCGGCGCAGACCGACACCGACATATGGCGCACGGCCGACGACATGGTCGAGCGGACCGAGGCCACGCTGACCCCCGAGCAGCGCGACTTGTACGCCAGACACGTCGCGGGCATGAAGAAGATGATCCCCGCGTCCCAGAAGTTGGCCGTCCCCGCCGAGAAGGTGTCCGCCGTCGTTGAGGAGGCGCTGACCGCCCGCAGGCTCCGCGCCCGCTACGTCGTCGGTGTCGGCCCCAAGCTGCAGGTGGCGTTGACGACGAACCTGCCGACCAGGATGCGGGATCTGCTCCTACGGAAAATATCCGGCCAACCCTAGTGTTCGTCAAGCGCAGCGCCGGGGCTCCCGACGGCTTCTTCGCCTGCGAAGCCGCTGGGCTGCAATGGCTTTCGGTCGACGGCGGCGTGCGCTGCGCGACAGTGATCGCGTATGACGACACCAGCCTGACGATGGAACGGTTGGACAGCGCGGCGCCGACCCGTGCCGCCGCACACGAGTTCGGTCGCAGGCTGGCCCGAACGCACGATGCCGGAGCCGACTCATTCGGCGCACCGCCCGACGGCTGGACCGGCCCCGGTTACTTCGGGCCGCTGCAGCAGCCGCTGCCGATGTCGTACTCCGCCTGCGATCGCTGGGGCAGCTTCTACGCCAACGAGCGACTGGCGCCGATGGCCGACCTCGCTGCGACGCTGCTGGATGCGCCGGCGCGTGACGCCGCCGACGCCGTGATGGCGCGCTGTGACGCAGGTGATTTCGACGATGACGATCCGCCCGCCCGGTTGCACGGCGATCTGTGGAGCGGCAACGTGATGTGGACGCCCGGCGGCGCGGTGCTGATCGACCCCGCTGCGCACGGCGGCCATCGCGAGACTGACCTGGCGATGCTGGCGCTGTTCGGCTGCCCGCACCTCGACGCGGTGATCGCGGGCTACGAGGCGCAGCGACCGCTGCGCGTCGGCTGGCGGGACCGTGTCGGGCTACACCAGATCTATCCGCTGCTGGCGCACGTAGTTCTCTTCGGCGGCGGGTACGCCGGGCAGACGTTGGCCGCGGCATCGAGCGCGTTGCGTGCTGGCAAACAACGGCATGCGTAGCACAAGCCGCTCGCATGGATGAGTGGGCGTCCCAGATATCGGACTTTAGCCCCATCTGTGCATGTAGTGCCCTGAACGCGAACCCGATTGGCAACGATTGAGGTTTCAACTATGCAACGCGCGATCTGCCAGCGCCGCGAACACGGGCGTCAACGCCTCCGCGTATTCGATCGTGACGTGGTTGTCGTCGCGGTACACGAGGTTGTCGCCGACGATCATCGGGCAGCGGCTAGCGGTACAGAACAGATTCGTGACGTCGTCGTACCGCCCACCCGCAGTGGCTGTCGCGGCCGCCTCGGCCCTAATGCCTGTGTCGTTCACAGCGACATCGCGCGGTTGGCTGCAAGACGCCGGATCGTCGACATGGTCAGACAGGCACGCAGGCACGGTCGAATGCGGATCGGGTATGGGGCCGAGCACTAGAATCTTTGCACCCGTGCCGCGCAGTCGGGCAACCAACCGGGTAAGGCTGTCGAGCCAAGCCGGATCATACGAGGTGAAGCCGAAGTCGGCACCGTACCGCCGTGACATGCTGAGCACAACGAGCTGTGGGCGCTCATTCTGCAGTCGGTCTAAGATCGCGGTGCGCCATTGCTCGCATTCGGTGTATTCACGGCCGAGGTAGGGACTGGTGATAGGCAAGTCCTGCAGCGGGCAGGTCACCTTGCCCAAGGTCTCGAGGCGCCAGTGCCGTTGCGCGGCCAGAGCTTCGAACGCCGGACTCCACATCGCGGCGTGGGAATCGCCCACCAGGGCGACGGTCGTCGTGGACGCCGGATCTCCTGATACGCATTCTGACTGTCCGGCGTCACGCCAGGAGCGAACACAGCCGTTGAGGAATACCTCCGGTTTGTCGGCCGGTGCATCCGCCAGCGACGGCGATAGATTCGACGGGACGGCTTGCAGCCCAACAGAATCAGCGACAGCGGACTGCACCTGGCCAACGACCTGCTGTACCGCTGCGTCGTAGGGGTCCCCGGCAATCGTCGGCGAGGTTGGTGTCCTCACCGCTACCGCTGGAGCGGCCGCCCCTTGTCCAGTCGGAATCGGACGCAACATGAGAAGCACCAGAGCGACAACGACCGCAGCACCGGTCACGACACCGCCGAGGGCCAGGCTGCGCATCGCCGAGCGCCGCAGGGGCGCGGTGAATCTCGCAGGATTCTCGACGAGCACAAGCGTGACCGCGGCAAGTACGCCCGACGTTGCGGCGGCGGACAACCGCTCGCCGAGCCCCAACGGATGGCCCATCAGGAAGGGCGCGAGCAGTAGCACTGGCCAATGCCACAGGTACCACGAGTAGGACAATTGGCCGACGGCCTGCATGGCCGGCAGCGACAAGAGTCGGTTGATCCCTTCTTTCGGTGCGGCACAACCGGATCCGATTAGTAGCACCGCGCCCAGCACGGGCAGCAGCGCCGCGGTACCGGGGTACGGGGTGGCGTTGCCGAGCAACGTGCTGGCGAGGACGATCAGGGTCATCCCGATGCCCGAGGTAATCGCGGCCGCCGGCGATGGCAGGCGGCGCCATGCCGTGACCGTCAGTGCCACCAGGCCGCCGGCCGCCAATTCCCAAGCCCGGGTGGGCAGCGAGAAGAACGCCCAAGGCGGCGATGTGTGCGTCCAGCTCAGCGAGAGTGCAAAGGAAACCACCGCGACGAACGCCAGCGCCACCAGGTACGGCAGCCCAGATCGCGATGCGGCGGTTCGACTTCGTCTCATCAGCCACGTGACCCCAATGACGAGACCCGGCCACACCAAGTAGAACTGCTCCTCTACACCCAGGGACCAGTAGTGCTGAAAGGGCGAGGGGGGAGTGCCGGCGGCGAGATAGTCGGTGCCCTCCAAGGCGAAGCGGTAATTGCCGACGTAAAGCGCGCTGGCAATGCCATCCTTCAAGGCATTCCGGGCGTCGAGGGGCGCAAGTAGCAGGGCCGAAGCGATGGCCGTGGCGATCAGCACCAGGCAGCCGGCCGGCAACAGGCGGCGGGCCCGCGCCCCGTAAAACCGTCCTAGCCGCACGGTGCCGGTGGAGGACATCTCCCGCCACAGCATCCCAGTGATGAGAAAGCCCGAGATCACGAAGAAGATGTCGACCCCGATGAATCCGCCGCCGATTCCCGGAACGCCTGCATGGAAGAGGACGACCGTCAAAATCGCCACGGCGCGCAGGCCTTGGATGTCGGGACGGAAGTCCCGTAGGTGCTGCTCACCCGCCTTCGGAGCGGCGTGCCTCGTTTGCCCGGCGCGGCCTGGGCGACGTCGAGTTCTTGCTACAAGACTGGCGGAGTCCACTTGAGGGGCGATCCTCTCACAACTTTCCCCGGCCCCGACGATTTGGTCGCGGGTCTTGGCGTGGCTATGCCGTCAGCAACGATGCGAGCCAGGTGAGGTCGGACGCCATAAGGCGTTTCCAAAAAGACACGCCGTGTCCGCCGTCCCAGAATCCGCCCGCAGGCCGCCGCCCGAGAGAACCGGCGAATTGTCGTGCCGCGGTGCAAAACCGGTCGCTGGTTCCGCAGTCGACCCGGACAGGGATCTGCGACAGGACCGGCAACCCGAAGACGCCGTTACGCGCCCAGTCGTCGGCGCTGTCGAAGGCCCCCGGCTCGACATCGGAATATGACGTCCACAGTGCGGGGCTTACTGCGCAGATCGCCGCAGTGCGGGTAGGACCGAGGATGGCACCGAGCCGCAATGCGCCGTAGCCGCCCATCGACCAGCCGAGGAACGCCACCCTTGAAGTGTCGATCCCTTGGTCGGCGAGCATCGGCAGGAGCTCGTTGATGACCATGGCACCCGCATCTGACCCGCTGGCGCGACGGTGCCAGTAATCGTTGGGACCGCCGTCGACGCTGACCACTGCAAACGGCGGCCAGCCGACCTTCATCGCTTGCGCCAGGCCGTCCTGCACACCCAGGTCCATCACGCCGGTCGCATCGCCGTTCCTTCCGTGCAACGCGATGACCGCTCGCAACGACCGGGCCGAACCGGCGGGACGGGCGATCGCCCACGTTGTCTGCGCACCGCGGCGCGCTGCGGAGGAAAACGAGCCGGTGAGATAGGTCGATGTAGCGCCGGACGGCGGCACAGGTTCGGCGTCGGCGATCCGCGAGCCGATCGTTGTGCTCAGCACGGCTCCTCCAGCGACCCCTGCGAGTGCGGCACCCGCGTAACGCAACACTTCGCGCCGGGAGTAATGCATCAGTTCAATGCGAGCCAGCTGGGCAGCGCGCGCTCGCGGGAGTCGCACAGCACCTGACGGGTGTCGCAGTTCCCGTCCGGCACGCCCGCGCCCGCCCACATGCCGCCGGTGTCGCGTCGCAGCACAATCGCCGACGAGCCGCCGCCGTCGAGCAGGATCGCGGTGTCGCTGCCGAGGCCGCGGAACAGATCCTGGATCTGATCCGGCGTGTAGCTGCCGCCCTGGAAGACGTACATCTCGTCCTTACCCTTCGCGTAGGCTAGCGCGGTGCGGGCGGCGCTGGGCCCGCCGTCGTTGAGCTGCCCGGTGTCGCCCGGTGCCAGCAGCCCGATGCCGCTCACCGCGACGAATCG
>JAVRPG010000109.1:0-3560 GCA_032162325.1 Mycobacterium sp.
GAGAGTTGCGGCTGGCTTTCACCTCGGAGTTGATCGCGCGCGCCACCTCGTCGCGGGGCAGCAGATCAGGCGTGCGGC
Organism: Mycobacterium sp.; assembly: GCA_032162325.1. Lineage (GTDB taxonomy): Bacteria > Actinomycetota > Actinomycetes > Mycobacteriales > Mycobacteriaceae > Mycobacterium. The sequence goes on from JAVRPG010000109.1 coordinate 79, forward strand.
GCGCCGAGTCGTTGTCCTTGAGCCACTGGTCGGCTTCTTCAATGGTTTCTGCGTATTGGCCCTTGAAGACCGGCGGGATGTAGTCGAACATGAACCGCTTGCCCTCGGAGTTCTTCAGCACCCCGCCGTCTCCGCGGACACCCTCGGTGACCAAGATGCCCTTCACGCTGGGCGGCCACACCATGCCGGTCGGGTGGAACTGGACGAACTCCATGTTTATCAGCGTCGCGCCTGCCCGCAGCGCGAGTGCATGCCCGTCGCCGGTGTACTCCCATGAGTTCGACGTCACCTTGTAGGACTTGCCGATGCCGCCGGTGGCCATCACCACCGCCGGGGTCTCGAACAGGATGAAGCGACCGGTTTCCCGCCAGTAGCCTAAGGCCCCGGCGATGCGGTCGCCGTCCTTGATCAGGTCGGTGATGGTGCATTCGTGGAAGACCTTGATGCGGGCCTCGTAGTCACCGAGTTCCGCCTTGTCCTCCTGCTGCAGCGACACGATCTTCTGCTGCAGGGTGCGGATGATCTCCAGGCCGGTGCGGTCGCCGACGTGCGCCAGCCGCGGGTAGGTGTGCCCACCGAAGTTGCGCTGGCTGATACGGCCGTCCTTGGTGCGGTCGAACAAGGCGCCGTAGGTTTCGAGCTCCCACACCCGGTCGGGCGCCTCCTTGGCGTGCAACTCGGCCATGCGCCAGTTGTTCAGGAACTTCCCGCCGCGCATCGTGTCGCGAAAGTGCACCTGCCAGTTGTCTTTCGGGTTCGCGTTGCCCATTGCTGCTGCGCAGCCGCCCTCGGCCATCACCGTGTGCGCCTTGCCGAACAACGACTTAGAGACCACCGCCACCTTCAAGCCACGTTCGCGCGCCTCGATGACCGCACGCAAACCCGCGCCGCCGGCACCAATCACGACTACGTCGTATTGGTGCCGCTCGACCTCAGCCATATACCCTCAATTCGCTCTAATGTGATGAAAGCTCTTGTCAGCCAATGAATCTGAGATCAGAAATAGTCCCGCTGGCCACCAGCGCGATGTAGAAGTCGGTCAGCATCAGTGTGCCGAGCGTGATCCACGCATACATCTTGTGTCGGGTGTTCAAGCGGCTGACCTGCGTCCAAAGCCAGTAGCGGACAGGGTGTTTGGAGAAGTGCTTGAGGCGGCCGCCGACGACGTGACGGCACGAGTGGCATGACAACGTGTACACCCACAGCATCACCACGTTGACGACGAGAATGACGTTGCCCAAACCGAATCCGAAACCGCCGGGGCCCTTGTCCGAGTGGAACGCCACGATCGCGTCGTACGTGTTGATCACCGAGATGATCCCGGCAATGTAGAAGAAGTACCGGTGCGTGTTCTGGATGATCAGCGGAAACCGGGTCTCACCGGTGTAGCGCGCATGGGGTTCGGCCACCGCGCACGCGGTCGGGGACTGCCACACCGACCGGTAGTAGGCCCCGCGGTAGTAGTAGCAGGTCAGTCGGAACAGCAGCAAGAACGGCAGTGAGAAGGCCGCGTACGGAATCCACCACACGTCGGGGATGATCTGCGGCCAGAAGTGGCTGGCCTCCGGCGTGCACCCCTTGCTCATGCACGGGGAGTAGAAGGGTGTCAGGTAGTGGTATTGCGCTACGTAGTAGTTGTTCTGCAGGAATGCTCGCACCGTCGCGTAGATGAGGAACGCAGCGAAGCCCAGATCCACGATCAGCGGCGACTGCCACCACCGGTCGGTGCGCAGGGTGCGCTGCGGAATCTGGGCGCGGCTCGGCGAGAAGACGCCGGTCGCCCTGCGGTCGGCGGTGGGTGCGCTCACATTTCCCTTTCGGTGTTGGTTATCCCGAGACGTCAGCCACGGCTCTAGCCGGTGACGCCCCCATCATCGACTTCGCCCCAGAAGTCGCGGTCGTACGGGGTGTCCGGGATCGGGATCTTCTCGCCGGAGTGGTGGTGTTGGCTCAGGCCACTGCCGAGCTCCAGCTCTTCAGCGTCGATGTCCAGCCGGTCGATGTCATTGAGAATGCGTTCGGCGTCGTTGACGATGCGACGGGTGGCGGGGGTGTTCCCATACTTCGACGCCAGCGCTGTCACGCACCGTCGCATGCTGCCGATTAGCTCGTGCAGTTCGGTAAGTTCGGTCCTGGTGGACAATTGACCTCCTTGGGCTGAAGGGTGTCGGGAAATCACAGTACGACACCCGATGCTAGCCACATTATGGACCTCAGAGTGAGACGCATCACGTCGTAGAAGCGGAGGTAGGCCCATGTCCAACCAGGTTCTGACGGAGCGCGCCGAGGCGTTGCTGGCCTTGCACCAGCCCGGCAATCCGGTGGTTCTACCGACCGTCTGGGACGCGTGGTCGGCGCGGCTGGCGGTTGACGCCGGTTTCCCCGCGCTGACGATCGGCAGTCATCCGTTGGCCGACTCGATCGGCAAAGCCGACCAGGAGGGCATGACATTCGAGGACGTGCTCACCCGCGTCAAGCAGATCACCGCCGCGGTCGACGTGCCGGTATCGGTCGACATCGAATCGGGCTACGGCGAATCGCCCACCCGCCTGATCACGGGCCTGCTCGACGCCGGCGCCGTCGGCCTCAACATCGAGGACACGGTGCACAGCGAAGGCGGACGACTGCGGTCGTCCAGCGAGCACGCTGAGCTCGTCGGCGCACTTCGCCAGGCGGCCGATACCGCGGGCGTGCACGTGGTGATCAACGCCCGAACCGACCTGTTCCTTCGGGCCGACGGCGACGAATCCGACCGCGTCGACCGTGCGATCGCGCGGCTGAAAGAAGCCGCGGCCGCGGGCGCCGATTCGCTTTACCCCGTTGGCCGTCACGACCCGGATACGTTGCGGCGCTTGGCCACCGAGCTGCCGCTGCCGATCAACGCGATCGCACTGCCCGATCAGGACGATCCGGCGTCGTTCGGTCCGCTCGGGGTGGGCCGCATCAGCTTCGGCCCCTTCCTCCAGCGCGCGCTGTCAGGTCAGGCCGAGAAGATGCTGGCCCGCTGGGCCTAGCATTCCTGCCGTGAGCGGTGACGACGACGGCAGCTGGCACGACCAGCAACCGGTGGTGGTGGCCGCAGGAGCGGCAGCCCTGCTGCTGCTGGCGATCCTGGTGTGGGCGGTGATCCACACCGCAAACCAATCGTCGAGGCCGCCCGCACCCGTGGACTTCGGCCCGTCGTCGGCGACGTCGTCTTCCTACACCACGAAGTCGACGACGAGCTCTAGCTATACGGTGCCGAGTGTCCAAACCAGCCAGGACAACCCGGCCGTGACGGCCCCGCCCGCGTCGACGCCTGCTGATGGTCCCGCGGGTGACGAAACGACGACGTCGACGACGACGGCCAACCCGTATCCGACGACGACACCAACCAACGCAGGCCATATCTAGGGAAACCCGCCCGGCGGGCGCTTATTCGGCGCTGTGAATCGGCTCGAGCAGTCGATGCGGTAGTCGCAGCACTCGGCTGACGGGGTCGT
>JAVRPG010000110.1:0-2532 GCA_032162325.1 Mycobacterium sp.
CTTGCCGCCTACGCTGTGTGAGCCCACCCCCTGACAGAGAACAATTCCGCTTCGTCACGCTGTTCTCGTCGGCATGACCGCCAACGCGGTGCCGATCAACTGGGTGGAACTGCCAACGCGGTGCCCACAGGTTGACTCGACGAGATAACGAGTCCGGCGCAAGCCGGACCTCGTGCCTTTCCTAGGGGATTCATGTACCTGCTCTCCGTCGACGAATCGGGCAAGCACGGCCGGCAGCCACGCGTTCCTTTTCGGCGGCCTGGCGATCCACGAAGACGACGCCGTCCGTCTGCAGCGATCGCTCGACTCGCTCATCATCGAGCACCTTGCACGGGTGCCGCTGGACCTTGACGATACGAACTCCACGCCGCAGAGATGCGCAATGCCAAGAAGCCTGGTAAACAACTTCCTGCCGCCCTCGGCGGCGTCGTGGTCGATTCACGTCCGCCAGGCCGCGCTACCAAGCCCAGCCGCGGCCCCTGGACGGACTCCAGATTGACCTGCCGGATGAATCGACGGTCTGACTCCGCAGCTATTTCAAGATGCGGGCGATGACTTCGGCGGCCCGGTGGCAGTCTGCGGCGGAAACGTCCAGGTGGGTTACCAGCCGTAGCGTGGTGGCGCCGACTCCGCCGATCAGGACGCCCTCGGTCTTGGCCTGACCGATCACCTGTACGACAGATTTGCCGGTGGCGGAGAGATCGGCGACGACGATGTTCGTCTCCACCTGGTCCGGCTTGACCGAGCCCGGTACGGCGTCTGCAAGTACGTCCGCAACAGCGCGGGCGTTCGCGTGGTCTTCGGCAAGCCTGTCGACGTTGTTCCGTACTGCGTACAGCCCTGCCGCGGCGAGTACTCCCGCCTGGCGCCAGCCGGCTCCGAGCCGCTTGCGCCAGACTCGCGCTTCCTTGATCAGCTCAGCCGATCCCACCAGGACCGACCCGACCGGTGCACCGAGCCCCTTGGACAGGCACACACTCGCCGCCGTGGCCCGGCTCGCATAAGCATCCATCCGTACGCCGGTGGCGACTGAGGCGTTCCACAGCCGTGCACCGTCCAGGTGGAGCGGCAGGCCGATGGCGTCCAGCTCGTCCGCCAGAGCGTCGTACGAGGCCTGGACCGTGCCGCCGCCGAAGTTGTGGGTGTTCTCCACGGAGACAGCCGAGGTGGTGATGAAGTACGGGCCGAGGTCCGGCGCGATCAGCGCGCGGATCTGCTCGAGGTCGATCTGGCCGCCGGGCGCGCTCCAGGTCCGGGTGGAGATGCCACTGACCGCCGCGTGGGCGCCGAGCTCGGCACGGGCGACGTGCGCACTGGCCTCGCAGAGCACTTCGCTGCCGAGCGGAGCCAGCGCTCGGATACCAAGGATGTTGGCCAGCGAGCCCGTGACGACGAACAGCCCGGCCTCATGACCGAGAAGCCCGGCGACTTCTGCCTCCAGCTCGGCGACCGTCGGATCTTCGTCGTACACGTCGTCGCCGACCGGTGCGCTGGTCATCGCGGCCAACATCGCCGCCGACGGCCGGGTGACGGTGTCGGAGCGGAGGTCGATCACGCCCGGGCCCCGCCCAGCCGCTCGGCCACCAGGAAGGCCAGCTCGAGCGACTGATGCCGGTTCAGCCGCGGGTCGCAGGCCGTCTCGTACCGGTTCACCAGATCCTCCGCGACCAATTCCTCGCCACCGCCGAGGCACTCGGTGACGTCGTCACCGGTCAGCTCGATGTGCAGGCCGCCCGGCCAGGTGCCGATCTGCTCGTGTGCGTCGAAGAAGCCCTGCACCTCGTTGATCACGTCGTCGAAGTTGCGGGTCTTGTAGCCGTTCGGCGTCTCGTAGGTGTTGCCGTGCATCGGGTCGCACACCCACGCGATCGGCGAACCGTGGTCCCGGACGGCCTCCAGCAACGGCGGCAGACCATCGCGGATCTTGCCGGCGCCCATCCGGGTGATGAAGGTGAGCCGGCCCTCGATGCCCTTCGGATTCAGCTTGTCGATCAGGGCGCTGATGTACTTCGGCGTCGTGGTCGGGCCGATCTTCACGGCCAGCGGGTTCGTCAGCGAGGCCAGGAACTCGGCATGCGCTCCATCCAGCTGCCGGGTCCGCTCCCCCATCCAGAGCAGGTGACCGGACACGTCGTACGGCCGCTCGGTGCGCGAGTCGATCCGGGTCAGGGCGTGCTCGTACTCGAGGATCAGCGCCTCGTGGCTGGCATAGAAGTTGACGCTCTTGAACTCGTCCGCGGTCGCGCCGCAGGCCCGCATGAACGCCAGTGCCCGCTCGATCTCGCCGGCCAGCCGCTCGTACTTCTGTCCGACCGGCGAGGACTTCACGAAGTCGGTGTTCCACGCGTGCACCTGATGCAGGTCGGCGTACCCACCGGTGGTGAACGCGCGAGTCAGATTCAGCGTCGCGGCGGCCGCGTTGTAGACACCGCGAAGCCGCTGCGGGTCCGGGATCCGCGACTCGGGCGTGAACTCCAGCCCGTTGACCGCGTCACCCCGGTACGACGGGAGCGTCACGCCATCGCGAGTCTC
>JAVRPG010000111.1:0-9353 GCA_032162325.1 Mycobacterium sp.
GGCGCGCAATGGCCGACCGCCGCACGCAGAGCCGAGGCCGTGGCATGTTGACCTCGGCGCTGTACCGGACCCGGATAACGCACCTGCGCCGCGCTCCGGTGCATCACTACTTCGAACACCACGGCTACAGCTGGTATGTCGACATCGACAGGCTGCCGCAGCTGCCCCGCTGGCTGCGACCATTCGCCAGGTTCAACGCCTCCGACCACCTTGACGGCGCGCCGAACGACTCACTGCGGCAACGCATCGACGCATTCCTCGCCGAGCGTGGCATCGATCTGCACGGCGCCCGGATCACCGCGCTGATGCAGGCAAGGGTGCTGGGCTACGTGTTCAACCCGTTGACGCTGTACTGGTGCCACGACACCCAGGGCGTCGTGCGCCACATCGTCGCCGAAGTGCACAACACCTACGGCGGCAGGCACGCGTACCTGCTGCCACCCCACGACGACCACCCGGCGATGGTGCGCAAGAGGCTCTACGTGTCACCGTTCAACGACGTCGACGGCTACTACCTGGTTCACGCTCCGCTGCCGGACGCCGAACTGGACGTACGGATCTCGCTGCACCGCGACAATCAGCCGGCGTTCGTCGCGACCATGCGCGGCACCAGGAAGAGGGCCAGCATCGGCGAGCTGCTCAAGCTGCAGATCGTCGCGCCGCTGGCACCACTGATAGGCGCGATCGGAATCCGAGTCCAGGGAATAACGCTCTGGCTGCGACGCGTCCCCGTCGTGCCGCACCCCGAGTCAACCGAGAAGGAAAGGGTCCACCAGCTGTGACGATTGGAATCACGGAAACCAGCACGGCGGCAATCGATTCCGACCGTTGGCCCGATGTGACGCGAGTGCCCCGCGGTCGGCTGAGCGCGGCGATCGCCGACCGGTTGATCCGCAGCGCGGCGGCACGGCTGCCGGTGCGGCTGGCCTACCCTGACGGCACCGTCATCGGCGCGGCCGACCCGACCCTCCCGACAATGGTGATTCATCGGCCGGAGGAGTTCGCCCGCAGGCTCGGCCGCTACGGGTTGATTGGATTCGGCGAGTCCTACATGGCCGGCGAATGGAGCTGCGATGACCTGGTCGGCCTTACCAACGAGTTCGCCAAGTCCGTTACTGAGCTGATTCCCCCTGCCTTGCAACGGCTTCGATCCCTGGCGGTGGTGCGCTCGCCGCGCTCGCAGCACCAAAGCCGAGCGCAGGCGCGGCGCAACATCGCCGACCACTACGACCTGTCCAACGATCTGTTCGCCGAGTTCCTCGACGAAACGATGACGTATTCGAGCGCGCTGTTCGAAACGCTGCCTGCCTCCCCGGCCGACCTGCCCGACGCGCAGGGACGCAAGATCGACCGCCTGCTGGACACGGCGCGCGTCGGCCCCGGCAGCCGGGTCTTGGAAATCGGCACAGGCTGGGGCGAACTGTGCCTGCGCGCCGCGGCGCGGGGCGCACACGTCCACTCGATCACCCTGTCGGCTGAGCAGCAGCGCCTGGCCCGGCACCGGGTGGCGGCGGCCAGCCTGTCGGACCGGGTCGACATCGATCTGTGCGACTACCGCGACGTGTACGGGCGCTACGACGCCGTGCTGTCGGTGGAGATGATCGAGGCGGTCGGCTACCGGTTCTGGCCGACGTACTTTCAGACACTGGACCGGTTGGTGATGCCGGGCGGCAGGGTCGCAATCCAGGCCATCACTATGCCGCACGACCGAATGCTGGCCACCCGCAACACGTACACCTGGATCCAGAAGTACATCTTCCCCGGCGGGATGCTGCCGTCGACGGAGGCGATCCTCGGGATCACCGAACGGCACACACGACTGCGCACGGTGGATGTGTTCTCGCTGCGACCGCATTACGCCGAGACATTGCGGCTGTGGCGGGAGCGGTTCGTCGAACGCCGGGATGCGGTGGCGGCGTTGGGTTTCGACGAGGCTTTCCAGCGGATGTGGCAGCTCTACCTGGCATACTCCGAGGCGGGTTTTTCCTCCGGGTATCTCGATGTGTACCAATGGACCTTCGCGCCCACGGGAAGTGGCAGCATGACGCCGACCGCCGGAGGCGGACAATGAACTTTGTCGTCGTATCCGCAGCGTCGCTGGCGATCCTGGTCGTGGTGCACGGCATCACGTTCCTCGTCGGGCGCCGGATCGGCCGATACAATGTCGTCGACGTCACGTGGGGCATCGGGTTCGTCGCGGTCGCGGCCGTCGCCGCGGTCTTGGGTACCGGTGATCTGTTCCGACGAGGCCTGCTGCTCGTTCTCGTCGCGGTGTGGGGCCTGCGACTGGCGTGGCACATGATCGTCAAGTCGGCGGGCAAGGGTGAGGACCCCCGCTACCGCGACCTGTTGCGCGGCGACTTCTCGGCCGGACATGTCGTGCGCAACGTGTTCGTCGTGCAGGCCGCCGCGACGTGGTTTGTCGCTCTGCCGCTGCAGGTTTCGGCGGTGTTGGGTCCCACGCCTGCGCTGTTGCGGCCGGTGCTCATCGCCGGCGTTGCGCTATGGGTCGTCGGCGTGCTGTTCGAGGCCGTCGGCGACCTCCAGTTGCGCCGCTTCAAGGCCGACCCCGCCAACAAGGGCGTCATCATGGACCGCGGCTTGTGGGGGTGGACGAGGCATCCCAACTACTTCGGCGACGCATGCGTGTGGTGGGGGTTGTGGCTGGCCAGCATCGCGGCATGGGTCTCGCTGCTCACGGTGCTCTCACCGGTGCTGATGACCTACTTCCTCGTCCACGCCACCGGCGCGAAGCTCACCGAGAAATACATGCGCAATCGGCCCGGTTTCGCCGAATATCGTTCGCGCACATCATTTTTCGTTCCCAGGCCGCCCAGATCGCGATTACCGTGACGATATTGACGGAGGTGGCTAGGCTACCGATCGTGACCACCGAACTCGACGCGTTGCTGCGCCAGGTGGCCCGGCGGGACGTCGAGGCGTTCGCCAGCTTCTATGACCAGACCCGGGCCCGGGTGTTCGGCCTGGTCACCCGGGTATTGCGTGACCCCGGCTACAGCGAGGAAACAACCCAGGACATCTACCTGCAGGTCTGGCGCACCGCCGACAGCTATAACCCCGCTGCGGGGTCGCCGCTGGCGTGGCTGCTGACACTGGCGCACCGGCGCGCGGTCGATCGGGTGCGCTCGGAGCAGGCGGCCAGCCAGCGTGAGTCGCGCTACGGCGCAGCCAACGTCGACCCGCCGTCGGATCTGGTGGCCGACTCGGTGATCCTGCGCGATGAGCGGCGCCAGGTGGCCGACTGCCTGGACTCGCTGACCGATGCGCAGCGCGAGGCCATCCAGCTCGCGTACTACGACGGGCTGACGTATGCCCAAGTGTCGGAACGGTTGTCGGCGAATCTTGCGACGATCAAGTCACGGATGCGCGACGCCATCCGCGGCCTGCGCAGGTGTCTGGGGCTCTCATGACAGAGCCGACCGACGCCGATCTCATCGCCCTCGCGACGCCATACGCGCTGCACGCGGTGCCCGAGTCCGAGCTCGCCGACATCGAACGACGCGTCGCCGCGGCGCCGCCCGCCGTCGCGCAGGCGTTTGACGACGAAGTCCGCGCGGTGCGGGAGACCATGGCGGTGGTGTCGGCGGCGACCGCCGTCGAGCCGCCGGACCAGTTGCGGGACCGGCTGCTGACCGAAGTGAGCACCGCGGCTCCGGTGACCCCGTTGCGCCCGCGGATCAAGCGTTGGCAGACCGCCTTGTTGGCGGCCGCGGCCGCGTTGGTGATCGGTCTCGGCGCGCTGGGTGTCGGGATGGCGCTGCGGCCTGCGCCTAGCCCGTCGACGGCCGAGCAGGTGTTCGCCGCCCCCGACGTGCGGACCGTGTCCGGCCAGATTCCGACCGGCGGCACGGCGACCGTGGTGTTCTCCCGCGAGAAGAACGCCGGGGTGCTGGTGATGAACAACGTCGCCCCGCCTGCGCCCGGCACGGTCTACCAGATGTGGCTCATCGGGGATAAGGGTCCGGAGTCGGCCGGGACGATGGACGCCAAGGCGGTCGCGCCGTCCACCACCGCGGTGCTGCCGGATCTCGGCGACTCGCAGACGCTGGCGTTCACCGTCGAACCCCCGGGTGGTTCAGCGCAGCCCACCAGCCCGCCCTTCGCCAAGCTTCCGTTGGTTTAAGACAGCGTGGCAGCCGCCAGTTCCGCGATGACGTCTTTCACGTCATGCCGCCGGTGCCATGCGCGGCGCTGGCGCATCGCGCCGTTGCCTTCGTACTCGATGCGCGCCAGCTCATCCTTCACCATGTCATAGTCGCCGACTGCTTCAAGGGCGGGTCTGACGTGGTCGACCATGCGCTCCAACACCTTCCGCGCCGGCACCGGCGCGTGGCTTTCGAGAAGATCGATGGCTTGGCCGTCGAGACCGTCACGGGCCGACCTCCAGTACGCCGCCTTGAGCGCGTGCAGCGTGAGCGGCGGAGTCGGCTCACCGCGTCGTTCATCGTCGAGGGCCGTCATCACGCTGGCCCGGATCAACGTGGCCAACAGCACGGTCTCGGCGACTGTCGCGGGCACGTCTGCAGCACGCACCTCGACCGTCGGGAACTTGGCCGACGGGCGGACATCCCAATAGACCATGCCATCGTCGAGCACGACGCCGGCCTCGTGAAGCATCTCGACCGCCGCGTCGTACTCATCGATGGAGTCGAACTGCGGAGGAGGTCCCGCGTTGGGCAAGCGGGCCCACAATATGCTGCGAAAGCTGGCGTAGCCGGTGTCGGTGTTGCGATAGATCGCCGAGTTGGCACTCAGTGCCAAGAACAGTGGCAGCCACGGACGCAGCCGGTTGCTCACCCGGACCGCGACCTCGCGACTGGGCACCGCGACGTGCACGTGGCATCCGCAGATGCCCTGCTCGTGGGCGAGCATGCCGAACTTCTCGGCGATCTCGCGGTAGCGCGGGGTGTCGGTGATCGGGAACTCGTGCGGCACGGCCGGCGGCAGCGCGACGGCCAACAACTGCGCGCCGCTGGCCTCGGCGCCTTCGGCTGCGGTGCGGCGCAGCCGGGTCAGCTGTTCGCGCAATTCCTCGCTGCTGCTCACGACGTCGCTGGTGGTCTCGATCTGGCAGCTGGTCAGCTCGAGCTGGAGCTTGACGCCGCTCTCGGCGGCGTGGCCGGCCACAGCCTTGTTCACGGCGACCGGTTCGCCGGTCGTCGGGTCGGCGAGGAGAAACTCTTCTTCGACGCCATAGGTGGGATGGCTGGCCATAGCGAAAACATTGCTCCGGCCCGTCGGATATCTCACGACGGGCCGGATCGGGCGGTAAGTCTTTCTTGTGGGCTTCGGGTTTCGAAGTCGGCGGATCAGGGTTGCCCGCTGGCGGCGGCCGCTAAACATTTCGATCGGCTGCCTACGATCGGGGAATGGTCAAGGACTTCCGGTTCGGTTTGGGTCTGCACGACGCGAGGTCGCGGGCGAAGGTTCAGGACGCCGCCCGCCGGGCGGAGGAGTTGGGCTTCGACGTGCTGCACGTGCCCGACCACCTCGGGGCGCCAGCGCCGTTTCCGGCGCTGATGTCGGCGGCCGCGGCCACGAGCACGCTGCGGCTGGGGACGTTCGTCCTCAACGCGGGTTTCTACAAGCCGGCGCTGCTTGCCCGAGACGTCGGCGCCATGCGCGACCTCACCGACGGGCGATTCGAGCTCGGGCTGGGCACCGGATATGTCCGTAAGGAGTTCGAGGCGGCCGAGCTGCCGTACCCCAGCGCGCGCGAGCGCATTGACCACATGCAACACATCATCGAGTACATGCGCGAGCACCTGCCCGATGTGCCGATCCTGATCGCGGGCAACGGCGACCGAGTGTTGACGGTCGCGGCCAACCAGGCCGACATCATCGGCTTCACCGGGGGCGACCAGGCGCCGGGCCCCGACGTCGATCCGCTCGCCGAACGGATCGAGTTTGTCCGCAACGCAGCACCTGACCGGTTCGACGAGTTGGAGTTGAACGTCGCGATCACGGCGATGCCCATCGATGGTTCCGGAATGCCGGACCTGAAGATCCCTCGACAGTTCCTGCCCCACCTGACAGACGAGGACCTGCTTCGCCACCCGGGTGTCCTGTCCGGGTCGACGCGCGACATGGCAGACCGGATCCGCGGCTACCGCGACACCTACGAGCTCAGTTACATCATCGTGCAGGCACCGCACGCGGAAGTGTTCGCGAAGGTGATCGCGGAGCTGCGCTGAGGGTTTGATGAACAGCGTTCGGTAAGCTCCGAGCGGGTCACGCCCTCGTAGCTCAGGGGATAGAGCACGGCTCTCCTAAAGCCGGTGTCGCAGGTTCGAATCCTGCCGGGGGCACTAGCGTTACCGCAGCTCATCAACGCTTTCCGCGATTCCCGGCTACGCGTCGGTCCGACTCCTGGTCGGTGCCTGGTCGGTGAGCCAATCACACGAAGTGGCACTCACTGGTCCCCGACGGCCTCTCTCGCGGCGGCATCGAGGCGTACGGCGACGTCATCAAGGTCGGTCGGGAAGAGCCCCGCATAGTGATTGAGCGTCGTGGCAGCCGACTCATGGCCAAGTAAGCGCGCAACCGCAACGACCGAGGCACCCGCCTGTATGGCCAGCGACGCTGCGGTGTCACGGAGGTTGCGCGGAGTGATCGTCAGGCCCAGTGCAGCCGTAGCCGCATCGAAGCTGTCGCGGCGAAAATTGCGGTTTCGCAGTGGTGTGGAGTTCGCGGAGGGGAAAACGAGTTCAGAAGGCGCCGACTGCGCCCGTAGCTTGGTCAGTTCGTCCACAACAGTTCTCGGGATCGGAACGGTGCGTGCCTGGTGATCTTTCACTGGAGACATCTCGCCTCGAGGCGCCTCTTCGGAGTACGCGCGAGATACTCTCAGCCGACGCAGATCGAGATCGACATCGGTCCATCTTAACGCCGCCACCTCGCCCCAACGAAGTCCGCAGTACCCGGCAACGACGATAAGGACCCGGTCCCTCTTGGAATCGAATTGTTCTGCGAGCTGCCACAGTTCAGTGTGTGTAAGCGGCTGGGGCTCATTCCCTTGGACCTTGGGTAGGCGGATACCTGTCGCGGGATTCCGGGGAATGGCCCCGTCCTGCACTGCGTAGTCGAAGACTCGGCGTAAGACGCCCAGCGAGTGACGCGCAGTCGCAGGGGACTGCGCTCGTGCCAAATCCGAGCACCAGGTCCTGACCTCAGACGGTCGAACGGATATCGCTGGGCGCCGACCGAAGGTTTTTGCGATCCGCTTGTTGATAGCTTCACGGATCTTGCGTTCGGTCGCTGGCGCCCGGGGAGGCTGTGCGGCTAGCCAAGCATCACACCAGTCCTGTACTGGCCTTTCTGCCGCACCTGGGTCGGACCATACGCCAGAACGTAGACCGTCGACCTGACGCCGTTCCCATTCCTGAGCATCTCGCTTCCGTGCGAAAGTCCGTGACGCTACGTATCGACCGCGGTGGTAGACCCGAGCTCGATAGACCCGAGCACCATCACGGCCAGTGCGGACTTCGATCACGGCGCTGCTCCTCGCCAATCAGCTCGCGAGCTGTATCAGCCTCAAGAGGCCAATCCGCCCGATTCGCGACGCGCGTTCAACCAGGCGTCAACCTCGCGTTCGTCCCAACGCAAGGCAGAACCCACTCGAATCGCCGGCGGCCCTTCGCCACGGAGGCGCCACGCCCGCAAGCACCCGACGCTGACCGTGAGGCGGTCAGCGACCTGTTTGATGGTCAGGAGCCGCGGTGCGGTTCCGATCGAATGTGATTGCCCGACAGACTTTTTCATTGCGTCTCCAGTGCGGATAGCTTCTCGAAAACTTTCGCGCTCGCGAAGGGCAGTTTTCGACTGGGATCCAGCGCAAGCGGCGGCGTCCCGCGATGATGGTCAACATTGGCACCGACCGTCGGTGCTTGGCACGCCATGGCGAGATCATCCGCCACAACAACAACTATCCGCCAACACCAGGGCCACATTCGATGAAAACAGACTCGGACGGACAAGCCGACCTAGCGCTAAGGTACGTGCTGCTCCTTCGCGGCAGCGGTACGCCGCGGTACAGGCCGAGCAGCGGCTGCCCGTCGGGAGGCTCGTCCTCGACGACGATCTCGACGTTGCTCATCGCCGCACGGAAATCGGCCGGCAGGGAGCTCAGCGCGTCGTCAATCGCCTCTTCGAACGGATCATTGAGACCCGGCCCGAACGCGCATCCATCTCCGCAATGATGCCAGAATCGGTGCTGGGATAGAGACGGCTTCTTCTTGGGGGCTTTGTGGCAGCGGTCGCGGAACTTACAGAGTTGGCGGCACTGTGGCCGGGCGACGTGACGTGGAAATCGTCCTTCTCCCACCGCAACTCCACGTGCCGGCGGCTCACGGTGACGTCGTCGAGGAAGATGTCGCTGCGGGGCTGTCGGCCCACCGAGGTCACCGGCTGATCCAGCAGAAACCGGGAACCGGCGTTGGGGCCCCGTTCCAGGACTATCAGCGCCGAACCCGCGGGCAGCCCTGTCGGATCAGGCTCCAAGAGTGGACGATTCGATCCCCGCGTCCTTTTCCGTTGGGCCAAGCTCCACGCGCTGTTCGTTTGCGCTGTTGCGAAACCCGGACCTGACCTCTGGCGCATGGCCCGAGACGCGGGAAGTTTCGAACTGGGCCCGCTTTTAGCGGCACGACGGGTCGGCGCGCGGCGCTTTCCCTGCTAGCCGGTGAGGGCATTGCCCACGGACATGTCGGGCGTAGGCTGCCGATTCATGAACCGGGACAAGGACTGGGACGGGCGCCCTCTTTACTACGATCGCCATGGCCAGCCCATGACGATGCACCAGTGGGCAGAGAAGTTCGAGGACGAGAACTACACGCACATCGCCCGAGATGTGATCGGTCCCGATGAACCACTCGACCCCGCGCCACTGATCACCGTGTCGACCGTCTGGCGCGGCGTGAATCATAACTGGCGCCACGATGAGCCATTGATCTACGAGACCTTGATCATCGGTGGAGGATACGACGCGACCGGGATGCGCTACGCGACCGAGAAGCAGGCGCGGGAAGGTCACCGACGGGTGGTCGAGGAGCTGCGCGCCGGCCGCGGTCCGCGTGCTGCGTCGCCGCTGGCCCCACCAGCCCGCGCGCACATCACTCCGACCCATGAGGGGTACACCCCAAGAAGTGCGGTCTGTGCAGACGGTTCGTCTCATGGCCGCCATCGGCGGGGTGCCCCGGACAACTAGCGATGGCCGCAAGGTCCTGGTTTCGGCCTGTTCAACCCGTGGTGGGCCGGGTCAGGAACACCAGACGGAACTTGCCGATCTGGATCTCGTCGCCGTTGACCAGCACCGCGGAGTCGACCGGTTCATG
>JAVRPG010000112.1:0-2508 GCA_032162325.1 Mycobacterium sp.
CACCCGCCGCACCCGCCACGTCTCATCGTCGCTGACATAGGGAGCCAGTTGCGGCATGGTATCGGCGTTGTTTCACATACAGCGCGTCGGAGGACTGGGTGCTTGTTGCCCGCCTCCTAGCGACAACCGACGATTCACGTCAATTTGTCGCTCAGAGGCGGGCAGTTGGTCCCCTCCGGGCCCCGGCGGACTGCTCAGATTCGCTTCACCCCGTCGGCCACCGCGTGCAGTTTGTCGGGGTTGGCCACGTTGTGGACGGTGACGATGCGGCCGTCGGCGTCCAGGTCGACGGTGATGGTGGCGATGACGCGGCCGCCACCGCTCATCACGATGCCCGGGCCGCCGTTGATATCGACGACTTCGGCTGTCATGTCACTGATTTCGACGCCCTCGTAGGGACGCTTGATCGTGCCCGCGATCCACTTCGCGACGCGATCTCGGCCGCGGACTCGACGCCGGTGAGCCCGCCGCCGGCCACCACGACGGTGCCGTTGGCGAGTCGGTCCAGCTGTTCGGCAAGAAGCGTCGCGTCCTGCGCACTGTTGAGGGCGTAGGCGAATTCGTCGACGCCAGGGACCGCCTCGGTGTCGGCGACGCTGCCCAGCGCGTAGACCAGGGTGTCGTAGCGCAGCGTGTAGGCATCGTCGATGCGGACGGTCTGCGCGTCGGCGTCGATCCCGGTCACCCAGGCCTGGACGAAATCCACACCGGTGCCGTCGAGCTGATCGGGGATCTGCAGGTCGGCCAACGCCTGGCCGGAGGCGGTCTGGTGCAGCCGCAGTCGCTCGGTGAACCGGGTCTGCGGGTTGACCAGGGTGATGTGGACGTCGTCGCGGCCCTTCAGCCGGCGCGCCAGCCCTGAGGTGGCGGCCATGCCGGTGGAGCCGGCGCCGAGAATCAGGATCTCGTTCATCGCTCTGCCTTTCGTTTCGGCGGTTGATACCCACCAGACGCATGCAGGGCCGCGATTCGTGACATCGGGATTAGGGTAAAGAATTGCATGCGTGCAAAGACGCTGGTCACCACCGCAGGCGCGGTTTTCGCCACCGCAACCCTGGGCGGTCTGGCGAGCCGGCCCGCCAGCCCCGCGGTGGCGGCCATGCCGGTGTAGCCGGCGCCGAGAATCAGGATCTCGTTCATCGCTCTGCCTTTCGTTTCGGCGGTTGATACCCACCAGACGCATGCAGGGCCGCGATTCGTGACATCGACTTTTGGGTAACTGGTGTTATGGCCCCGGCCGCGACGAAATCGACGAAATCAGAGCAGGACGAGGGCGACCGCCAGCGCATTGCCGACCGCGTTCTGCTTTTCTGCGAGGACGCGGTGTACTGGGCGATCGCGCTGGTGCTCGTCGTCGGTTCGGTCGCACTGCTGATAGCGCAGTTCAACACGATGCTGCGGCTGCGAAATACCCCTGCCTCCACCGTGTTGATCGAGATACTCGACGGGCTGCTGCTGATCTTCATTTTCGTCGAATTGCTTTATGCCGTGCGATCGTGCCTGCGCTCGCACGAGATCGTGGCGGAGCCGTTCCTCATCGTCGGGATCCTGGCCGGCATCAAGGAGATCGTGGTGCTGTCGGTCGAGGCCGCCACGCTGTTGGATAAGGGGCCCGCTTTTTCGCGCGCGGTTGTGGAGATCGGGGTGCTGGGCGGGGTGGTGCTGGTTCTGGCACTGGCCGCATTCGTGCTGCGCGAGCGCCGTCGAGACACCGTCGACGCGGGCGAGGGGGCGGCTCAAGAAGAGGGTCCAGGTTCGGGGTAAACCCGACATCTCGGGTCGATTACCTGCGATTATGGCGGTGTGACCTCCGCTGCGCGGTGTGGTCGCGGCGGCTCGCGTGGGAGGGGCGGATCGATGGCGAATGTCCTTTGCGTACATCCTCTCGGTGCTCGTGATTGCGGTCGCGGCATGTTCGGGCGGCGAGCGCGGTGCTACGTCGACCACGTCGAGTGCACAGAACGGCGGCGCGCCGCGCGCGACGGTCGCACTCATCACCCATCAGGCACCCGGCGACACGTTCTGGGATCTGGTCCGCCGGGGCGCCGAAGCCGCCTCCGCCAAGGACGACCTCGATCTGCAGTACACCCATGACCCGGACGCGGCGGCCCAGGCCAACCTCGCGAGCTCAGCAGTCAGCGGAAAGGTCGCCGGGATCGCCGTCACTCTCGCCGATCCCGCGGTCATGGCGCCGGCCGTACAGAGCGCAGTCGCCGCCGGAATACCCGTTGTGGCAGTGAATTCCGGGATCGCCGACTGGAAAGCAATGGGGGTGGTGGAGTATTTCGGACAAGACGAGACGATCGCCGGTCAGGCCGCGGGGGAACGCTTCACCCACGAAGGCGCGCAGAACACGCTGTGCGTGATTCACGAGCCGGGCCACGTCGGACTCGAGGCGCGATGTGACGGGCTGGCAAGGGGATTAAAAGGCCTGACGCAGAAGCTTTACGTGGACAGCGTGGACCGAGCGACGGTCAAGCGCGCGGTGATCGCGAAGCTGCAACAGGA
>JAVRPG010000113.1:0-2975 GCA_032162325.1 Mycobacterium sp.
TGGCAAGGACGCAGGGAGCGTGGGTTGCTCTGCAACCGAGTCGACCGAGGACGCCGCCAGTCGGTGTGCCCGCAGCCCGTTGAAATGGCGAGGGCCGGAATCGAACCGGCGACACCACGATTTTCAGTCGTGTGCTCTACCAACTGAGCTACCTCGCCGCGCGGGCGCGAATGGTAGCGGCGGTAACCTGCCCGGCATGAGCGAGCTGATCCACACCTGCTACCGGATTCTGGAGATCGATCGGTCGGTCGAGTTCTACGAGAAGCTCGGGTTCCAGGAGCTGGCCCGGCTACCGATTCGCGACGAGGCGGTCAACGTCTTCATGGGCCTCCCGGACGACGGCGCGCGGCTCGAGCTGACGTGGAACAAGGGTGTCGAGGAGCCGTACGAGATCGGCACGGGCTACGGCCACATCGCGGTGAGCGTCGATGACCTCGACGGTGCCCTCGATGGCCTGAAGTCCGTCGGAATCGAGCCCGAGAAGCCGCCCTACACCGTGCGCGAGGGAGGCAACCGGCTGTGCTTCGTCCGCGACCCGGACGGCTACCGGATCGAGCTGATAGAGCGCGCCACCGCCTGACCCATACGGTTCGCCGCGCCCGAGCGGGGGTATAGCCAGCCCTACAGGACGTTCACTGGGCAACGAAAGGAATCGTTATGGGTATCGGTACCTCCATCTTTCTCATCGCGGTCGGCGCAATCCTCAAGTTCGCCGTCCACACCTCTGTTTCAGGCCTGAGCCTTCAGACCGTCGGCGTGATTCTCATGGTCGTCGGGGTCCTCGGACTGGTGCTGTCCTTCTTCTGGCTCACCGCGTGGCGCGACCGCAGGCGCGACGTCGTGGTCGACGACCGCCCCTACGTCCGGTAGTGGCCGAGCGGGCGAGTAATCTTCGCCCCGTGCCGCGCCAGACTCTTCGACTGCTGCTCGTCCTCGCAGCGCTCGCGCTCGTCGCCTCCGGATGCGGCAGCAAGAGCTCCAGCAGCGGGCTCGACAGCGCGCTCCGCTTCGTGCCGAAGGACGCGCCCATCGTCGTCGCGATCGACACCAACCCCGACGGCGACCAGTGGCAACAGGTGGACAAGCTGCTCGGCAAGTTCCCGTTCGGCGGCCAGGTGAAGCAGCAGCTCAAGAACTCCTTCAACAGCCGTTCCCGCGTCAACTACGACACCGACATCAAGCCGCTGCTCGGCAACGACCTGGTGTTTGCCGTGACCTCGGTCCCGGGCGCTCAGGCCCCGTCGCTCGTCGTGGCCTGGAAAGTGAAGGACGAGGGTGCCGCCAAGAAGCTCGTTCAGAAGACCGCACTGAAGGCGCCGTCGATCGAGGGTGCGGAGGTGTACAGGACAAGCGGCGGCGCCACGTTCGCGTTCAAGGACGGCACGCTGGTCTTCAGCCCCACGCAGGCCGAGCTTGTGGCCGCCCTGAAGCGCGGCGGCGGTTCCGACCATCTGACCGAGCAGGAATTCGGCGACAAGCTGGGGAGCCTCGACAAGAAGTCGCTCGTGCGGGTGACCGGCAACGCCAAGGCGCTGTATGCGAGCCAGCTCGGTCAGTCGGTCGCGCGGCTCCCGCTCGTCCGCTCGCAGGGAGACTTCGGCGTGACGCTCCGGGCTGCGCCCGACGGAATCGAGTTCGCGTTCGAGAACAAGACCGACGGCACCGTTCAGGACAAGGACCTCCCGCTCCCCACGGGGGCCCAGTCGGTTCCGGTCGTGCGCCGCGCCGGCGAGATCGGCATCGGCCTGCGCGACCCCGCGCGCGTGATCACCTTCTACGAGTCGGCCTTCAAGGCGGTGCCGGCCATCTACAGGCGCTTCGCCACGCAGAAGGCGAAGGCCACGAAGGTGCTCGGGGTGAACATCGACCGCGATCTCATCGGGCAGCTGACGGGCAACGCCGCCGTCTCCGTGTCGCTGACCGGCGACTTCGCCGTGCGCGCTGACCTGCGCGACCCCGCCGCCGCGGAGGCCACGCTCAAGAAGGCTGCGCCGGGGCTCCTGAAGCTGACGAAGGGCAACGTCAGCCTGACGAAGCCGAAGAACGGCAAGGGCTTCTACACGCTGGGCCGGGCGAACGGCAAGCAGATCGCGTTCGGCGTGGTCGGCAAGTCGTTCGTGGCCGCGAGCGACGCCGCGCGCGCCGCACAGTTCGCCGGCCAGTCGCCTTCGATCGTGCCGGGCGCGAAGGGCTCGCTCGTGATCGCCTCCGACGCGCGCGCCCTTGCGAACGCAATTGCCGCGCGCCAGGGGCAGGGCACGGCCGCTCAGCTCGTGACCGGCGCGCTCGGCGACCTGATCGGCTGGGTCGAGTACGAGAGGACCGGCGTGACCGGCAACCTCAAGCTGTTCATCCGTTAGACCGCCGCAACTCGCTTCAGCAGCTCGATCGCCCCGTTCTTGTTCAGGGGCTCGTTCAGGTTGCCGCACTTCGGCGACTGCACGCACGAGGGGCAGCCCGACTGGCACGGGCATTCGCCGATGAGCCGCGACGCGTCGTCCACGAGCCGCTCGAACTGCTCGTAGCCGACGCGCGTAATTCCCACCCCGCCCGGGTGGCCGTCGTAGATGAAGATGGTCGGCCGGCCCGTCTGGTGGTGGTACGCCGTCGAGAGCCCGCCGATGTCCCAGCGGTCGCACATCGCGATCAGCGGCAGCACCGCGATCTGACCGTGCTCGGCCGCGTGTAGTGACCCCTGGAGCACGTCAAGGGGGAACTCCTCGCGGAAGAGCTTCTCCGGCATCACGTACCAGAGCGCCTGCGTGACGAAGCGCTGCTCGGGCAGCTCCACCGGCAGCAGGTCGAGCACCTCGTGGTCCGACACGCGCTTCTTCTGGAACGCGACCACCTCCTCGGTCACGCTGACGATCCCGAAGTTCAGCTCCACGTCGCCGACCATCCGCTGCGCCCGCACCTCCTCCACGAACGTCTCGGTCTCCTTCTTCGGCTGCGTGTACCAGTCGCCGTCGAAGCGC
>JAVRPG010000114.1:0-3496 GCA_032162325.1 Mycobacterium sp.
CTGACCATCCTCGGGTTCTCGCTCTACGACACCGTGATCGTGTTCGACAAGGTCGAGGAGAACACCCGCGGCTTCGAACACACCACCCGCCGCACCTTCGCCGAGCATGCCAACCTGGCGATCAACCAGACGTTCATGCGGTCGATCAATACCAGCCTGATCTCGGTGCTGCCGATCATCGCGCTGATGGTCGTCGCGGTGTGGCTGCTCGGGGTCGGCACGCTGAAGGATCTGGCCCTGGTGCAGCTGGTCGGTGTCATCGTCGGCAGCTACTCGTCGATCTTCCTGGCCACCCCGCTGCTGGTGACGCTGCGCGAGCGCACCGAGCTCGTTCGCACGCACACCCGGCGCGTGCTCAACCGCCGCAAGCCCACCAAGGCCGCCGAGGTGGGGCAGGACGCCGAGCCGGAGGCCGAGGCGGTCGCGTCGCTGGCCAGCAAGCCGGCTCCAGAGAAGCCTGCGCCCGGGGCGCGGCCTGTCCGGCCGACCGCCAGCCGGACCGGACGACCGTCGGGTAAGCGAAACGCCCGGCGGCGGTAGGGCCGATGGTCCCCCGCAAGCGGGAGGTGCCCCCAGTCCGGAGCCGGGGCGTCATCGCGGTGGCCGTGCTGTCGCTGATCGGCGGGCTGGGCCTGTCGGCGTGCTCGGGAAGTCCCGCCGACGCCATCAAATACGCCGTCGACGGCACGCTGGTCACCTACAACACCAACACCGTCGCCGGCGCCGCATCGGGCGGGCCGCAGACCTTCGCCCGAGTGCTGACCGGCTTCAACTACCACGGACCCGACGGCCAGATCGTCGGCGACCATGACTTCGGCTCCGTCTCGGTGGTCGGGCGCGCGCCGCTGGTGCTCGACTACGAGATCAGCGCCAACGCGGTGTACTCCGACGGCAAGCCGATCACCTGCGACGACATGGTCTTGGCGTGGGCGTCGCAGTCCGGTCGGCTTCCCGGGTTCGACGCGGCCAACCGGGCTGGCTACAGCGATATCGCCTCCGTCGACTGCGCGCCGGGACAGAAGAAGGCGCGGGTGACGTTCGCCCAGGACCGCGGGTTCGTCGACTTCGGCCAGTTGTTCGGGGCGACGTCGATAATGCCGTCGCATGTCATCTCCGACGAACTCGGCATCGACGTCACCACTGCGCTGCTCAACAACGACGGCCCGGCCGTCGAACGCATCGCACGGGTGTGGAACAACACCTGGAATCTCAGCTCCGAGGATTTCGACGCCAAGCGGTTCCCGTCGTCAGGGCCCTTCAAGATCGAGTCGGTCAGCAAGGACGGCTCTGTCGTCCTGGTCGCCAACGACAAGTGGTGGGGCGCCAAGCCCGTCACTACCAAGATCACCGTGTGGCCGCGAGGCGCCGACATCCAGGACCGCGTCAACCAGGGCGAGTACGACGTGGTCGATATCGCGGCGGGTTCGTCGGGAACGCTGAACCTGCCCGACGACTACGTCCGTACCGACTCGCCATCGGCGGGCATCGAGCAGCTCATCTTCGCGCCCGAGGGCCCGATGGCCGGCCCGCCCGCGCGTCGGGCGCTTGCGCTGTGCACGCCGCGCGATGTGATCGCCAAGAACGCGTCGTTGCCGATTGCCAACGCCCGCCTCAACCCCGCGACCGAGGATGCATTCGGCGCGGCCGAGGGAGCGGTTGAGGCCGGCCAGTACGTCGTCGCCAATCCCGACGCCGCCCGCGCCGCGATCAATGGGCAGCCGCTGACCGTGCGCATCGGCTATCAGAGCCCGAATGCGCGGCTGGCCGCGACGGTCGGTGCGATCGCCAAGGCCTGCGCCCCGGCCGGAATCACGGTGCAGGACGCCGCCTCGGGCACCATCGGCCCGCTGAGTCTGCGCGACAACAGCATTGACGTGCTGATCGCGAGCACCGGTGGCGCCGCAGGCAGCGGGTCCACGGGCTCGTCGACGATGGACGCGTACGACCTGCACACCGGCAACGGCAACAACCTGTCGGGCTACTCCAACGAGCGCATCGACGGCATCATCGCGTCGATGGCGGTGATCGCCGACCCGAAGGAACTTTCCCGGCTACTTGGCGAGGGTGGATCGATCCTGTGGGCCGACATGCCGACGCTTCCGCTCTACCGCCAGCAGCGGACCCTGCTGACTTCGAAGAAGATGTATGCGGTGAGCAGCAATCCGACTCGATGGGGTGCGGGATGGAACATGGACCGCTGGGTGCTGTCGCGATGAGCGAGAGCGCGATCTCGGCACTCATCGCGTCACTGACCCGCGAGGTGGCGGACTTTCCCTCGCCGGGTATTCAGTTCAAGGATCTGTCTCCACTGTTCGCCGATGACCGTGGTTTCGCGGCGGTGACCGACGCGCTCGCCGACGTCGCGTCCGGCACGGACCTCGTCGCCGGGGTCGACGCACGTGGCTTCCTGCTTGCCGGCGCTGTCGCCCTGAGGCTGGGCACGGGCGTCCTTGCGGTGCGAAAAGGGGGTAAGCTGCCGCCGCCGGTGCTCAGCGAGACATACACCCTCGAGTACGGCACCGCCGCCCTGGAAATTCCTGCGGATGGCATTGAGCTGGCCGGGCGCAACGTCGTCATCATTGACGACGTGCTGGCCACCGGGGGCACGATCGCGGCCACTGCCCGGCTGCTCAGCAGGGGTGGCGCGACGGTCACGGGCGCCGCAGTGGTGCTTGAACTGGCCGGTCTTGGCGCCCGTGACGTGGTCAAACCGTTACCGGTCAGCAGCTTGCGCACGGTCTGAGCGATATCCTCGAAGTCTGCCTGGTTCGAGGGCGATGAGCGCTTGCGCGAAGAGCAGACGAGGAGGTGACCATGGCTGACGATCCCGGCACGGGACAGGCCGTGGAGTCGCCCCCGGCTACCCAGATCCCCGAAACACAGCCCCTGGAGATCCCCAAGATCTCGACGAGCGCGTCGCGGCGGGTGCGGGCCCGGCTGGCCCGCCGGATGACCGCCCAGCGCAGCGCCGTCAACCCTGTGCTCGAGCCGCTGGTCGCCGTGCACAAGGAGAGCTTCCCGAAGGCCAACGTGTCGCTGCTGCAGAAGGCGTACGAGGTGGCCGAGGAGCGGCATGCTGACCAGTTGCGCCGCTCCGGAGACCCGTACATCACCCATCCGCTCGCTGTCGCCAACATCCTGGCCGAGCTCGGCATGGACACCACCACGCTGGTCGCCGCGCTGCTGCACGACACCGTCGAGGACACCGGCTACACGATGGAGGCGCTGACCGCCGACTTCGGTGAGGAGGTGGCGCATCTCGTCGACGGTGTCACCAAGCTGGACAAGGTGGCGCTGGGGACCGCCGCCGACGCCGAGACGATCCGCAAGATGATCATCGCGATGGCCCGCGACGGGCGGGTCCTGGTTATCAAGGTGGCCGACCGGCTGCACAACATGCGCACCATGCGCTTCCTGCCCCCGGAGAAGCAGGCCCGCAAGGCTCACGAGACGCTGGAAGTCATTGCGCCGCTGGCACATCGGCTGGGTATGGCCA
>JAVRPG010000115.1:0-2673 GCA_032162325.1 Mycobacterium sp.
CGAAGACCCCGACGATGTCGAGCCGGGCCTCGGACAGGAAACGCTCCAGTTCCACGACGTCGGCGTCGGTCTCACCCGGGAAGCCGACGATGACGTTACTGCGCGCGCCGGCGTCGGGCCCGAAGCCGCGCACCCGGGCCAGCAGATCGAGGAACGCCTCGGTCGAGCCGAAGCGCTTCATCCGGCGCAGCACCGCGGCACTGGCGTGCTGGAACGACAGGTCGAAGTAGGGTGCCACGCCGGGGGTGGTGGCGAGGGACTCGAGCAGCGACGGTCGCAGCTCGGCCGGCTGCAGGTAGGAAACCCGAATCCGGTCGATGCCGTCAACAGCGGCGAGATCGGGCAGCAGCTTCTCCAAGGCCCGCAGGTCGCCGAGGTCCTTGCCGTAGGACGTCGAGTTCTCGCTGACCAGCACCAACTCGCGCGCGCCGGTGGCGGCGAGCCACTGTGCCTCGGCCAGCACGTCGGCGGCCGGGCGGGACACGAACGAACCGCGGAATGTCGGGATGGCACAGAATGTGCAGCGTCGGTCGCAGCCGGACGCCAGCTTGAGGTAGGCCACCGGCGCGTCGTCCAGCCGGGTACGCGTTATGGCGCTCGGCAGCCACGCGTGGCCGGGCACGGCAACGTCGGCCACGGCGGCCGGCCGCAGCGCGGGGGCCACCGGCAGGAGGATGCGACGGTCGCGCGGCGAGTGCGGCGTGATCGGGCGGCCGGCGGCGACGTCGTCGAGGCGCTCGGCGATGTCGGCGTAGGAGTCGAAGCCCAACACCGCGTCGGCCTCGGACAGCGACTCGGCCAGCTGCGCGCCGTAGCGCTCGGCCAGGCAGCCGACGGCCACCACCTTCTTGCCGGTGTCGGCGGCGGCGAGCACCGTGTCGATCGAATCCTTCTTGGCCGAATCGATGAAGCCGCAAGTGTTGATCACGACGACATCGGCGTCGTCACCCTGGGTCAGCGTCCAGCCTCCCGCACTCAGGCGCCCGGCGAGCTCCTCGGAGTCGACCTCGTTGCGGGCACAGCCCAGCGTGACCAGCGAGGCGCGGCGAGGACGCTGTGACACGTGAGCAGGTTACCCGCGAACGGGTGAGTCCCCCCGTTTCCTGCGGGCCGGATGCCCCTGGCGTCCAGGTGCAGGAAGATCGCCGACGGCCGTTGATCCGGTTCGCTACGGTTCCACCGTGCCCTCCTCTTACGTCGCGGTGCGGCGTGCGCGTACACCGGATGTGCCGGCGATCAAGGCGATCGTGGACATCTACGCGGGCTCGGGGCGCAAGCTGCTGGCCAAGGAGCTCGTCGCGCTCTACGAGGACGTGCAGGACTTCCGGGTGGCCGAGGTCGACGGCGCGGTGGTCGGCTGCGGCGCTTTGCACGTGCTGTGGGCCGACCTGGGGGAGGTGCGCACTCTTGCGGTGCACCCCGACCACTGCGGCGCGGGAATCGGCGCGGCCGTCCTTGACGGGCTCATCGCGGTGGCGCGCGATCTCGGATTGACGCGGCTGTTCGCCCTCACCTTTCACACCGACTTTTTCGCCCGGCACGGCTTTGCCGAGATCGACGGCAGTCCCGTGGATCCAGACACGTACGCCGCGCTGCGCCAGTCCTACGACCCGGGCGTCGCGGAGTTCCTGGCTCTGGAATACGTCAAGCCGAACACGCTCGGCAACACCAGAATGCTGCTGAACCTGTAACTCACCGGCGCCGCGCGCCTCACCTGTCACATCGAGCTGCGGGATTAGCGTCGGTGATACGGGAGGTGATCACTGTGACCACTGCGGATCGGATCGACCCGGTACCCCGCGCGTGGGCCCGCACTGTCGGTGTGGCCGACCAGGGGACCTACCTCGGCAAGCATCGCCGTCCAGACGCGCGAACGTTGTCGCTACGCCGCCTGTTCTACCGTGCACGCCATCTGAACCGCCGGCGCTGACGAACGCGTCGTGGTCACCTGGGCGCCTGAGTGCGCGATCATCGCGTGGCCAACCCGGGCTAGCGGCCACCCGCCGTGGAGGTGGGGCGTCAGATCGCGTCGGCGTCGGGCCCGTCGTATGCCGCCTCATCGGAGAGCACCAGGTCTTCGGCCGTGCCGCCGTTCTTGAGCGTGTAGAGCAGCCCGGCCAGCTCCTCGGGAAGGACGAGCACCTCCCGGGCCTTGGACCCCTCGGACGGACCGACGATGCTGCGCGACTCCATCAGGTCCATGAGTCGACCGGCCTTGGCGAAGCCCACCCGCAGCTTGCGTTGCAGCATCGACGTCGACCCGAACTGCGTCGACACCACCAACTCGACGGCCGACAGGAACAGGTCCAGGTCGTCGCCGATGTCGGCATCGATCTCCTTCTTCTCGGCCAGCGGAGCACTGACGTCGACGCGATAGGTCGGCTGCAGTTGGGTCTTGCAGTGGGCCACGATGCTGTGGATCTCGGCATCGGTGACGAAGGCACCCTGCATGCGCGCTGCCTTCGACGCCCCCATGGGTAGGAACAGCCCGTCGCCCTTGCCAAGCAGCTTCTCCGCCCCCGGCTGGTCGAGGATGACCCGCGAGTCGGTCACCGACGAGGTCTTGAAACCGAGCCGGGACGGCACGTTGGCCTTGATCAGGCCGGTCACGACATCCACTGACGGCCGCTGGGTCGCGATCACCAGGTGGATCCCGGCGGCGCGTGCCAGCTG
>JAVRPG010000116.1:0-3775 GCA_032162325.1 Mycobacterium sp.
GAGGTGGTCGGACCTGACGGCGTCAGGTACAACGTCAGCAATTCGAGTAACCCAGGAGACGACGGATGGAAGGAGATGCTGGCACCCGCCAGCTGAACCCCACCGATGCTGATGAAGCGCCGGACGAGTCGTTAGCAGTATCTACAGAGGACCAAACCGAACAAGCCACCGAACCCGAATCGCCTGAGCCGGCCGACGAGGGCGCGGGGGACGGTCGACGGCCGTCGCGCCTCGGCGTCGGCTGGGTGGCAGGCATCTGCGCCGGGCTGGTGGTGTTGGCGGCGGGGGCGGCCGTCGGCGGATACCTGTCGCTGCGGTCTCACGCTGAAAGCGAGGCGATCGGGCGCGCCGATGCGGCGGCGCTGCAGGCGGCGAAGGATTGTGTGGCCGCGACGCAGGCGCCGGACACAGCGGCCATGATCGCCGCCCAGTCCAAGATCATCGAGTGTGCGACCGGCGATTGGGGTGTGCAGGCGCCCCTGTACAGCAGCGTGGTGGCCGAGGCCTATCAGGCCGGCAGCGTCAAGGTGCAGGTGTCGGACATGCGTGCGGCGGTGGAGCGGCACAACGGCGACGGCTCAATCGATGTGCTGGTGGCGATGCGAACCAAGGTGACGAACTCCGAGACAGCCGATGTGGAACAGGGGTACCGGCTGCGGGTGCAGATGGCGCCTGAAGCGGGCGTATACAAGATCGCCAGACTGGATCAGGTCGGCTCCTCGTGACGGCGGTGCTCGACGCGGTGCCCGATACTGCGGCCGACGAGTCGGCGCTCGAACAGCCGACCGCGTCATGGCTGGCGCGAGCCGGCGCGTTCTCGGTGGACGTGCTGTTGGGCGTCGCGGTGATGGTGACGATGGCCCTGCTGGCGGCGTCCGCACCGCAGCGGGGCTGGCTGTGGTGGGTGTTCATCGGCGCGCTCGCACTGACCTTCCTGGCTATGGCGGTGAACCGGTGGGTGATGCCGACGATCACGGGTTGGACGTTGGGCCGGGCGTTGTTCGGCATCGCGGTGCGGAAACGCGACGGTTCACCGGTCGGGCTGCTGCGGCTGTTCATCCGAGATCTGGCGCATCTGCTGGACACCGCGGCACTGTTCATCGGATGGCTGTGGCCGCTGTGGGATCGCCGCGGCCGTACGTTCGCCGATCTGCTGCTGCGAACCGAGGTGCACAAGGTCAGCCGTCCGGAGCGCGACGTGCGCCGTCCGGCCGCGGTGGCGCTCGTCGCGGCAACGCTGCTGTGTGCCGCGGGTGTGGGATTGAGCTATCTGGTGGTGTACCGGCACGACCAAGCCGTCGACGCGGCCCGCACGGAAATCGCGGCGCAGGGTCCGCGCATCGTCGAGCAGATGCTCAGCTATGACGTCGACACGTTGCAGCAGGACTTCTCCCACGCTCAGTCGTTGACGACCGACGCCTACCGGCCGCAGTTGATCGCCCAACAGCAGGCGGTACTGAAGGCGGGCG
Source organism: Mycobacterium sp. (assembly GCA_032162325.1). Taxonomy (GTDB): domain Bacteria; phylum Actinomycetota; class Actinomycetes; order Mycobacteriales; family Mycobacteriaceae; genus Mycobacterium. Next base: position 1,470 of record JAVRPG010000116.1, read on the forward strand.
CCACCAAGAACGAGTACTGGGCGGTGAGCAGCGCGGTGCTGTCGACGCCGCAGGAGGCCCCGGACCACGCGTCGATGCTGATGGCGATGCAGGGCCAGCGCGGCGGCGACGCCAAGGATCTGAAGTTCATCACCGCCACGGTGCGGGTTGATTTCGACAAGTCGCACGACGGGCAGTGGCGGGTCGCGAATCTGATCGTGCTGAAGAAGCCGCAGATGAATCCGGTAGGCCAGTGAGCCCGCGGCGCAAGCTCGCGAACGACGAGCGGGACTTCTTCGAGGTGGTGCCGAAGCCGCCGCGGCGCTGGGGTCTGCCGACCATCTCCGTACTGGCGACATTGTTGATCGCCGCTGGCATCACCGCGAGCGCGCTGCTGCTGTCCGGCCATGAGAAGGACCACCGGGCGTCGGTCAAGGAAGCCGCCGCGGTGGGCTATGTGCGGGAGTTCATGACCTCATACACGACGCTGGATCCGTTCCACGCCAACGAGTATGCCGACCGGATCCTCGTGCAGGGCACCGGCGACTTCGCGAAGATGTTCAAGGAGAAGGAGAACGAGATCCTGATCCAGGTCGCCCGCGCCGAGCCCACGACGGGCACCGTGCTCGAGGCGGGCGTGCAGCGGTGGAACGACAACGGCAGCGCCGATGTGCTGGTCGCGACAAAGGTCTCCACGAAGTCGCCCGACGGGAAGTCGACGATTGAGAGCGGAAGCCGTTGGGTTGCAACGACGATCAAGGAGGGACAGCAGTGGAAGATCAGCCAGCTGATTCAGGTGATCTGACCACCGACTCCACCGGGGCCGACGAAGCGGCCGACGCCAAGGCGGACCGTCGCCGCCACCGGATGCCGCTGCGTAAGGAGCTCACGGCGAACCGTGAGGACGCCGTCGGCACCGCGACCGACGAGAAGACCGAGACCGCCGAAGGGCCCGAGGCCGCCGAATCCGTCGACGCCGAGCCCGCGCCGCCCCGTCGCCGGTGGAGCCTGTTCCGCCGCCGCGCGAAAGCTGCTGAGCCTGAAGTTGTTTCAGCACCGGCGGACGAGGCCGCGGGGCCGCAGGAGCCAGAGGAGCCCAAACCGGCACCCCGCACGCCCGTCGGCAAGGCCGCCAGGACCGCCAAGCCGGCGGAAGTTGAATTGCCGGCTCAGCCGGCGGCCGAGCCGGAAGCGGCCGACGATGAGCAGCCTGCCGATGAGAGCGTGGAAGCCGAGGAGGCGCCACAGGAAGACCAGGTCCTGGTTCCGTACCGGCCCGCAGGCAAGCGACTGACTGTCGCGGCGGTCGCCGCGGGCGTCGTCTTCGTCGGTGCGGCCGCGTTCGCGGGTGCGACGCTGCAGCCGTACCTCGCCGACCGTGCGTTGGTGCACACCAAGCTCGACATCGCCAGGACCGCCGCCAACGCGATCACCACGTTGTGGACCTACACCCCGGACAACATGGAGTCGTTGCCGGATCGGGCAGCCGGTTACCTGGGCGGCGACTTTGCCAACGAGTACCGCAAGTACATCGATGCGATCGTCGCCCCCAACAAGCAGGCGCAGGTCACCAACACCACCGAGGTGATGGGTGGGGCGGTGGAAACGGTGACACCGACCGAGGCCACCGCGCTCGTGTACACCAATTCGGTGGCCACCAGCCCGACGTCGAAGAACATCCCGTCGCTGCGGTACGTGTCCTACCGGTTGACGTTGGAGCGCCGCGACGCAAAATGGTTGATCACCCGCATGTCGACCGTGACGTCCTTTGATCTGACCCCACAGCTGTAGGGCCAAGACGTCAGGCCATGCCCGTCGTGTCCCCGGTCTCCGAGCGATTGACGGTCGTCTGCCTGCTGCTCTTGACGCTTGCGACAGGAATCGTCGACGCGGTCAGCGTGCTCGTCCTCGGACACGTGTTCGTCGCCAACATGACCGGAAACGTCATCTTCCTCGGTTTCTGGTTCGTTCCGCACTCCGGTGTCGATTTGACAGCCGCCATCGTCGCGTTCGTCAGCTTCTTGGCGGGCACGGTGTTGGGCGGCCGGTTCGCGCGGCACATAGACAGCGAGGTCCGGCTCTGGCTCACCGTCGCGCTCGGCGCGGAAGTCGTTGTGCTGCTGACACTCTCGATCCTCTCAGGCGTGGGCGTGCTGAACTACCACGACAACACCAAGCTCATCTTGATCGCGGGGCTGGCGGCGACGTTCGGCAGCCAGAATGTCACTGCCCGTCTGTTCGGCATCCAGGAGCTGTCCACCACGGTCCTGACGTCGACGATCGTGGCGCTGGGCTTCGACAGCCGACTGGCTGGCGGTACCGGACAC
>JAVRPG010000117.1:0-3156 GCA_032162325.1 Mycobacterium sp.
AACCGGGAGAACGTGGCCATCTCGCTGCACCCGCACAATGACCGCGGCACGGCCATCGCCGCCACCGAGCTGGGACTGATGGCCGGAGCCGACCGGGTCGAGGGCTGCCTGTTCGGCCACGGCGAGCGGACCGGCAACGTCGACCTGGTCACGCTGGGGATGAACCTGTTCGGCCAGGGCATCGACCCGCAGATCGACTTCTCCGACATCGACGAGATCCGCCGGACCGTCGAGTACTGCACCCAGATGCGCGTGCCCGAGCGCCAGCCGTACGCGGGTGACCTGGTCTACACCGCCTTCTCCGGCTCGCACCAGGACGCGATCAAGAAGGGCCTGGAGGCGCTGGACAAGCAAGCCGTTGCCGAGGGCAAGCCGGTCAGCGAGATCGCCTGGGAGGCGCCGTACCTGCCGATCGATCCGAAGGACGTCGGCCGCAGCTACGAGGCCGTCATCCGGGTCAACTCCCAGTCCGGCAAGGGTGGCGTCGCGTACATGATGAAGTCGGAGCACCGGCTCGACCTCCCGCGCAGGCTGCAGATCGAGTTCAGCCGGGTGATCCAGCAGCACACCGACGCCGAGGGCGGCGAGGTCGGGCGTGACGAGATGTGGGAGATCTTCTCGAACGAGTACCTGGCCGCCGGTAAGCTCTCGCTGCTGTCGGTCCAGAGCTCGTCGACCGAGGGACAAAACGATGCCCTTCGCGTGCAGGTCTACTCCGGCGGCGTACCGCACGAACTCGTTGGCGAGGGCAATGGTCCGGTCTCGGCCTTCGTCGATGCGATCAAGCCGCTGAAGCACGACGTCCGGGTGCTGGACTACCACGAGCACGCTCTCTCAGCCGGCGGTGACGCACTCGCCGCGGCGTACGTCGAGTGCGAGGTCGGGGACGAAGTGTTCTGGGGAGTCGGCCGGGACGCCAACATCCTCACCGCATCGCTCAAGGCAGTCGTTTCCGCGATCAACCGCGCCACCCGCTGACCCCGGACCAGCTCTCGGGCTCGCCGGCTGTGGTTTTGACGCCCAGGCAGGAGGCCAGGCGGGCGGGACGCCAACGTCGGTGTCCGGCCCGTCGGCCGCGGTCACGCCCGCCGATACTCCGACGACACCTGCACCGCCGAATCCAGGACCCTAGACGCCCTCCTGAGCGGCGAGCACGGCTTCTCCGTTGTCCGCCGCCCAGGTGGTCAGCATGCGGATCGGCTCCATCAGCGTCTTGCCGAGTTCCGTCAGGTCGTACTCGACCCGGGGTGGCACGCCGCCGAAGTCCTGCCGCGTGACCAGGCCGTTGGTCTGCAGCCGGCGCAGCGTCTGGGTGAGGACCTTCTTCGAGATCCCGCCGATCAGCGCCACTAGCTCACCGTGCCGTCGAGGTCCCTCGCTGAGCCCATAGAGCACCACCACCGACCACTTGTCGGCGATCACCTCGACCGCGAGCCGAGCCGGGCAGTCCGCCAGGAAAACGTCACCGCCACCGATCCCGTCCACGGTGCCCAAGGGTACCCAGCGGTTCCCGTTGGGCTGACTAACGTCTTGCCGACATCACTTCCGTCGCAGAATCAGGGAGGACCGGCTATGCCAGCGGTACCGTTGCCGGAAAGCACGCACAGGCTGTTCGACACCGACAAGCACGTCGTCCTCGTCACGGTGGACGCGGACGGTTCGCCCCAGGCGTCCCTCGTCTGGGCAGAACGAGACGGTGACCAGCTACTCATCGGGATGGAGGGGTACCAGCGCAAGACGGGGAACCTGCGCCGAGATCCCCGGGTCACGCTGGTGGTCCAGGACGACAAGCCGAGCAAGCGCGGCCTCGCGCAGTACCTGGTCATCCGCGGCACCGTGGAACTGGAAGGGCCGGACATCCGGGCGGAGTACACCGAGCTGATGGACAAGCAGTCCCACCGGTACCTCGGCAAGGACTACCCGTTCGAGAACCGACACTCCCATACTGCGGTGATCGCGCGGGTGACCCCGGAGAAGATCACCGGCGAAGGTCCCTGGGCGGTTCGGGGATGAGTGGCTAGGCCAGGTGATCGAGCGACGCCTACCGTCGGCCTGAGTCCGGCGTACAAGTGGAAAACCCGTGGTGCGGTGGCCTGGTAGCTGATTGGCTCGGCAGGTGATCACCGCGCGCGAGATCGATCCGTCCGACGAGCCGCTCTTCGACGCCTGGTACGCCGCGCTACGCGAAGCGGTCACCGCGGACCGGCCGGCGGCGATGGTGGTCAGCCATCAGACGCTCTCGTACTCGCTGCGCAACCCTGGGACGCTCAAGACCCGGATCCCGGTCGCGGCGTTCGACGGCGACCGGATCGTCGGGGCGATGCTGTTCGAGTTCCGGCTGCTGGACAACCTTGACGCGGTCGAGGTCGAGATCGACGTACCGCCGGCCGAGCGACGGCGCGGAGCCGGTACGGCGCTGTGGGACTGGGCGAAGGCCCGTGCCGCGGTGGAAGGGCGGACCATCTTCCAGACCGAGATCAGCGTGCCGGCCGGATTCACCGCGGAAAGTTGGCCGGGCAGCATCTTTGCGGCCAAGCTCGGCTTCAGCATCGAGAACGTCGAGGATCACCTCGTCGTGCCTCTCCCGTACGACGAACGGGTGCTGCGGGAGATCCGCCGGCAGACGCCTCCGCTGGAGGGATATCGCCTGACCTCCTGGACAGGTCAGTGCCCGGAGCAGCACCTGCAGGAGTACGCCGACTTGCACACGGCGATGGCGCGGGATGCCCCGACCGGCGGGATGACCACTGACTCGACGGTCTGGGACGTCGACCGGCTCCGCGAGACCGAGGAGCGGACGGATCTGAACTACCTGGCCTTGGTCACCATGGCGCACACGGCCGACGGTCAGCCGGCCGGTTACACCTTGATCTATCTGCCCCGAACGGATCCCGATCATGCCCAGCAGGACGACACGCTGGTGCTACGTGAGCACCGGGGTCGCAACCTCGGCACTCAGTTGAAGTTGGCGAACCTCGATCAGTTGGCCAAGCACCGGGTGGATCAGCGCTGGCTGCACACCTGGACCGCCGAGAGCAACGACGCGATGCAGAAGGTCAACGCCAGCTTCGGTTTCCGGGCCGTCGAGCAACTCCACGAGTGCGAGTTGACCATCGCGTCACAGCATGACGCGAACCAGCCCAGGCTGCGGCCGGC
>JAVRPG010000118.1:0-3203 GCA_032162325.1 Mycobacterium sp.
CCGCCACGCCGACGACGCCGAGGCCGTTGGCGCCTATGCCCGCGAGTTGGGCAGGCGCGTCACGGTCGTCGCGGCCGACATGTCCGATCCAAAGGCGCCGACCGAGCTCGTCGCACACGCGAACGACGAACTTGGCCAGGTCGACATGCTCATCGCCAACGCGGGCGCGGCCGACATAAAGGGTTGGCAGAACATCGATCTCGCGTCATGGAACGCCACCCTTGCCGTCAACCTGACCGCGCCGTTTCTGTTGGCGCAGCAGGTGCTGCCCGGCATGATCGAGCGAAAGTTCGGCCGCATCCTGTTCATCTCGTCGGTCGCCGCTTTCACCGGCGGCGTGGTGGGCGCCCACTACGCGGCGAGCAAGGCGGGCCTGCACGGCCTCATGCACCACCTCGCGCCGCGCGTCGCCGCCGACGGCGTCACGGTCAACAGCCTGGCACCCGCTCTGGTCGGCGCAACGAAGATGTTCCCCGCGGACCTCGAGACCGGCACTCCACCGATTCCGATTCCAGTGGGCCGCATCGGCCGACCCGACGAGATGGCGGACATGGCAATCGCCATGCTGCGCAACGGTTATCTCACCGACAAGGTCGTCACGCTCGACGGCGGCATATTGCCGCGCTAGCTCAGCCGCGGGCGGCCTTGCAATCGACCTCGGCGACCCATTGTCAGGATTGCCCACCTCTGCGCGACAATTTCGCTCGTTGAAGTGGCCGGCTAACTAGTCAGCGACACTGTCGCTCAGAGGCGGGCAACTTGGACAGTCCGCTCGCCCGCTAGCTCAGCCGCGGGGCGGCCTTGCCGCTGATCAACGGCAGGTCGAGATAGGTCGCGATGCCGGGTTTGGCGGCACATACCGCGGGTACGGAGTTCACGCAGTGCGCGGCGGTGGCGACGATGCCGTTGTTGCACTCCAAACCCGCCTCGACACTCTCGGGCTGGAAGCCCTTGATCGTGACACTGAAGTCCGGGTTGCCTTTGGCTTCCATCTCGTAGCGCTCCCCGGCCGGGCCGAATGTCCAAGCGGGATCGAGATTTTCCTGACCCATGAACCAGTTCACGGTCACCCGCACCACAACCTCGTCGCCGACCAAAGCCTCCCAGTGGAACTTGCGGCCTGCCACCTGGCCCGGCTGGATGGCGCCCATCGGCGAATCGATCGGCGCGGTGGCCACGGCGATTTCCTGGGTCGCGCGGATCTCGGGTTCGGCATTAAAGCCCATCGTGTCGACGATCAGCTTCACCGACTGAATGAAACCGCCGTCGAGCAGCTTCTGCATGGGTCCGGTCAGCGCCTTCTCGGGGGTCTCGCCGAAGCCCATCACGTAGCGCAGCACGTCGGGTGCGTCATAGGTACGCAGGTCGGAGAACTCCTCGGCCCTAACGAATGTCACGCCCGTGGACATGATGGACATCATCAGCGGGAACTTGTCGCTGATGCCGCCGGGAGCGATGCCGGTGCCGTGCAGCGTGACGTTGCCTTCGATCGCCGCGGCGCGCAGTGTCGCGCCCTCCTTCTCCCCCGGGTAGAACCAGCCGACCGGGGTGACGACGTTCTTGCCGGAGCGCAGCAGTGCTGCGACCTCGTCGGGGTTGGGCAGCAGCGGCGCGTACACCACTGCGTCCGCGTTCAGCGCCAGGATTTCGTCGACGTTGTTTGTCGCGACCACACCCAGCGGTTCGATGCCGACGATGTCGCCGACGTCCTTGCCCGCCTTGTCCGCCGAATGCACCCAGCAGCCGGCCAGTTCGAGGTCCGGATGCTCGATCACGCCCTTGATGGCGGCGACGCCGACCCCTCCCGTCGCCCACTGCACGACCCGCAGGCCCATGTCGTCCCCTCTCTACACCGCAAAACTAGAACACGTTCTACACCAGTCAAGCGCCAAGAGGGTCAGAATTGCCCCTGATGACCGAGAACAAGATCGGATTCGGTGTGCTGGGGCCACTGCAGATGTCGGTCGACGGCGCGCCGGTGCCGCTGGGCACCCCGAAACAACGCGCGGTGCTGGCGGTCTTGGTGATGAACCGCAACCGGCCGGTCGGAACCGATTCGTTGATCACCGCGGCGTGGGAACAGTGGCCGCCGTCGGAAGCGCGGGCGAGCCTGCACTCCTACATCTCGAACCTGCGCAAGCTGCTCGGCGACTCGCGGTCGATGTTGGTCAACGCGCCACCCGGATACAGCCTCACGGTCGGCGACAGCGCATGCGACCTCGGCCGATTCGTCCTCGAGAAGACCGCGGGCGTGCAGGCCGCCGCCGCGGGACACTTCGAGGAAGCCGGCCGCCACCTGACGACCGCGCTGGCCGAATGGCGCGGACCGGTGTTGGAGGACCTGCGCGACTTTGAGTTCGTCGAAGGGTTCGCCACCGCGCTGACCGAGGACAAGGTGGTGGCACACACCGCGCTTGCGGAGGTCGAAATCGCTTGCGGGCGTGGATATGCCGTCATCGGCGAACTCGAATCGTTGACGGTCGAGCACCCCTACCGCGAGCCACTGTGGGCACAGCTGATCATCGCTTACTACTTGAGCGACCGTCAGTCGGAGGCACTCGACGCATACCAGCGGCTGAAGACCACCCTCGCCGACGACCTGGGTATCGACCCGGGCCAGACGCTACGTGCCTTACACGAGCGCATCCTGCGCCAGGAACCCCTCGACGTGAAGCGGGCGGCGAGGACCACAGCGGTGCACTCCATCCACAACATCGACCTGCGCACCGCGGTCAACGCGGCGTCCTCGCTCGCCATCCTGCGGTCGCCGAACGGGCAGGAGCATCGCCTCCTGGCCGCCGCCACCCGGATCGGCCGGCTCACCGACAACGACATCGTGCTCGACGACGTCAACGTCAGCCGCCATCACGCCGTCATCATCGACACCGGTACGAGTTTCGTCATCACCGATCTGCGCTCGGCCAACGGAGTCGACGTGGGTGGCCAACGGATACGCGGCACCGCGACGCTGGCCAACGGCGACCGGATCCGCATCTGCGATCACCAGTTCACGTTCGAGATCGCTCCGCACGGGACGTAACTCGGCATTAGGGTGTGTTCGCTGGCAACGCATCCGAGGAGCGACCGATGACCGACCCTGGGCAGGAATCCCGTGTGGGTACCCAGATCGGGCCGTATCGCTTGAGGAGGCTGCTTGGCAAGGGCGGCATGGGTGAGGTCTACGAGGCCGAGGACACCGTCAA
>JAVRPG010000119.1:0-4066 GCA_032162325.1 Mycobacterium sp.
TTGATGAGCCGTCCTCCCCTGGACGTGACAACCTGTTCGACGATCTCGTCGTGTCGGGCCAGCGCCACCGCCATCGCGTCGGCGTCCAGCTCCCACGCTGCCGTCGAGCCCTCGATGTCGGTGAGCAGGAAGGTCACCGCACGCGTCACTGATTGAAGTTGCTGCGACACAGGCATTTCCAGCGCGGCATCCTGCGTGACGATCGCGGCCTCGAGCCGGCGAAGATCCGGTCCGGGGTCGACGCCCAGCTGGTCGGCGAGCAGCGACCGTACACGCTGGTAAGCGCCCAGCGCTTCGCCCTGTCTGCCCGCGCGGTAGAGAGCGAGCATCAGATGGCCCCAACGCCTCTCGCGCAGTGGCGCGTCGGCGACCGCGGCCTCGAGCTCGCCGACTATCTCGGCGGCGCGACCCGTCGCAAGCAGCGCATCGGCCCGGTCCTCCACCAGAGCGGCGTGGCCTTCGATCCAGCGCGTCTTCTCGGATGTACCGCGCGGGCCATCGGGCAGTTCGGGGATGCCGCGCCAGAGCATCACCGCCTCGTCGAAGCGGGCCGCCGCCTGGCCGGCGTCCCCAGCGGTGATCGCGTCGCGGCCCAGCCTCGCGGCCACCTTGTAGCGAGTGGCATCAATCTCGGTCGTGCTCAACGTCCAGCCCGTCCCCTGGGTCAACACGAAGCCGTCGCCCAGGGTGCGACGCAGAGAGGAGATGTGGGTCTGCAGAGCCTTGGCGGCGGTGCGCGGCGGATCATCGCCCCAGAGAAGTTCCACGAGCGCGTCGGCCGACACGACGGAACCGCCGTGCAGCCCGAGCATCGTGAGGATGGCCCGAGGTTTGGCGCCGGGGATCGCGACCGGCAGGCCATACTGCCGGACCTGAAGCGGCCCCAGAACCCCCAATTCCACCTGTTGAAGCGTAATCACCTAGCCATCGTCCGTAAGGCGATTCAATGCACGGTCAAGATCGAGTAAAGATGCCCCAGCGCTGCCGAGAACGTGATTACCTCCGCCTTATGGCGAGGCTCGACGTGCCGGACGGTCCCGGCGGAGAGGCCGCGATGATTTGGACGTTGCGGCCTGAACTCGGCGGCATGGTCGAACGAATGATCCGCGGTGCATATCAGCAGAGCGTCCTTCCGGCAGAAGAGCGCGAACTGGCCAGAATGCGGATCGCCCAGATCAACGATAGCGTGGCCTGCTCAGACTTCCGGGCGCCGTCGGTGCTCGATGCCGGCATCGCGCCAGAGCTCTACGAGAACGTCGCGGCGTACGCCACCTACCCCGGTTACACACCGCGTCAGCGCCTTGCGATCGAGTACGCCGAGCGCTTCGCCAACGAGCACCGCTCCATCGACGACACGTTCTTCGGACGACTGCGCGAACTGTTCAGCGACGAGGAGATCCTCGACCTGACCCTGTGCGCCGCCGTCTTCCTCGGCCTGGGACGGTCGTTGACCGTGCTGGGCGTCGATCAATCCTGTGCGATCGACGTCTGAGCGACCTTTGGACATCTCCTCGGTCGACGAGCTTCTCACCACCACACGGTCGGTGCGCAAACGCCTGGACCTGACGCGGCCGGTCGAACGTGACGTCATTCTGGAGTGCGTGCGGCTCGCGATGCAGGCGCCCACCGCGAGCAACGCGCAGGACTGGCGCTGGGTGGTGGTCACCGATGCCCACAAGCGCGCAGCGATCGCCGAGATCTACCGCAGCGTCGGCGCCGAGTACCTGGCCCACGCCGCCTCGACGGCGTCCGACCCCCAGACCCGGCGCGTGTATGAGAGCGCCCTCGGACTCACCGAGACACTGGCCAAGGTCCCTGTTCACGTAATCCCTTGTCTGGAAAGCCGTTTCGACGGAGCCGACCAGCTGGTCGCCGCGTCGTCCTGGGCGTCGATAATCCCTGCTGGCTGGAGTTTCCTGCTGGCGCTGCGATCACGCGGTCTGGGATCGGTCTGGACGACGATGCATCTGGCCAAGGAACGCGAGGTCGGAGAGCTGCTGGGAATCCCCGACACCGTGACGCAGGCGGCGCTGTTCCCTGTTGCCTACACAATCGGTACCGACTTCCGGCCGGCCTCGCGGCCGCCCGCGGAGAGCATCACCTTCTGGAACAGCTGGACGGGAGACCACCGATGAGCGCTTGCGCGAAGAGGAGATAGCGCTGATGCAGTCCTACACCGTGCGATTCCATATCGATGCACCTCCGAGAAGGGTGTGGCGCGTACTGCATCCCCCGGTGCCGCCGAACTCGCCAAAACCGCGGGTCCTCAAGTGGCCAACGGGCAGCATGGAAATCCTCCACGAAGGCGACGAGGCCGGCGAGGGCCTCGTCCGCACCTGCATCTTCGAGGTGCCCAAGTATCTGCTTTCGGGGGGCAAGGGGCGGTCGTTTGAAACGGTGACCGAGGCGAAGCTCAACAAGCTGTCGCGGTACGTCGCTGTCGGCGCGCCGCTCTGGTCGCGCGCCGAGGGCTACCACGAACTCGAGGAACAACCCGACGGCACCACGGTGCTGACGTTCAAGGAGACGTATCACGCCTACAACCCGGTGCTGCGTTTCTTTCTGGAACGTCCGGTGCACGCAGCGATCTCTCGCGACAACCTTGAGACCTACCAGCACGCGCTGGGCTATGCCGGCCCCGTCACGCGACTGAGCTAGGCGTAGCGGCGAGCGACGGGGGTGGCGTCGTAGTACCTGGAAGCCGTCATCAAATCTTGACGGTCGCGGAAGGGACTAGGTCTGGCAGACGCCGCGCGGATCGTTCGGCGACTCAGACCTCAGCGCGACTGCGTGTCGCGGCGCGCCATCTCGGCGAGCATGGCGTTGTAGGCCGCCAACTCCGCGTCGTCGTCGCGGTCGGCCGCCCGGTCGAGCCGTTTGGCGATGCGCTGATCGCTGCGTCGCCACTGGATCAGCAACGCGATCATCACCAACACGAGCGGGACTTCGCCTGCCGCCCAGGCGATTCCACCGCCGAGCCGCTGGTCACCGAGTAGATCGGTGTGCCAGCTCAGCCGCAGCGACCGGTAGAAGGTCTCGCCGAGTACGGTGTCCATTCCCATCAGCACGACGCCGAAGAACGCGTGCAGCGGCAACGACGCGAACACCATCGCTACCTTCGCGAGCTGCGGGATCTGGCGGGGCGTCGGGTCGACGCCGATCACCACCCAGTAGAAGAGGTATCCGCTGAGCAGGAAGTGAACGTTCATCAGCACGTGCGCGGCGTGATTGCTCACCGCGGCGTCGAAAACGCCGCCAAGGTACAGGCCGTAAAAGCCCGCGACGAACACCAACGTGGCCACGATCGGGTTTGTGAGGAACCGCGAAACCCGCGAATGCAACGCCGCCAGAAGCCATTCCCGAGGCCCTGGCGGCTCGCCCCGTCCCGCCGCCGGCAGCGCGCGCAGGGCAAGTGTCACGGGTGCGCCCAAGACGAGCAGGATCGGCACCAGCATGGACAGCAGCATGTGCGCCACCATGTGCATCGAAAACATCGCCGGCATGTAGCGGCCCAGTCCCGACGACGTCGTGAACAGCAGTGCCGCGCAGCCGCACATCCATGCCAGCGTGCGTCCCATCGGCCACGCGTCACCGCGACGGCGCAACCGGCGCACTCCGAGCAGATACAGCACCGCCATGATGATCGCGGCAGTGCCGAAGATGAGGTCGAACCGCCAGTCGAACAACACTCGGGCAACGGTCGGCGGCCCGGCGAAGTCATAGCCGATCGCGACCTCGGCCGGACTCGGTTCGCTGAGCAGCGGCGGTGGCGGTGTGCGGCCCAACCCGACCGCGATGCCGAACGTCGCTCCGAAGACGGCCGCCTCGACCAGCGCCAGCCGGATCAACGGCCCGCGAGCTTCCGGATCGGTGCTCAGCGCCGCCAGCCCGCTGCGACGCTGGCGCCACCCGATGAAGCCGAGCACACACAACGCGACGAACTTGCCGATCACCAACCACCCGTATTCGGAGCGCACAAGCTCGGGCAGCTGGATCCGCACCAGCGCGTTCACGACGCCGCTGGCGGCCATCGCCACGAAGCACCACAGCGCCAGCGCCGAGAACC
>JAVRPG010000120.1:0-4972 GCA_032162325.1 Mycobacterium sp.
CAGTAACCGCCACCGGCCAGGGACCCGGGGAACCAAATCCTGTCCGCCCAACCGGGCAGGTACGCGGCTGCTGAGCCGGGCAACCGTTACCCCGGCACCGGCCAACAGCGTCCAACTCGAACAGTAACGGTTGAGCCCTACGTGTACTTCCAAGGGCACTGTGAGGAGGCCCTCGACTTCTATCGCAGCGCCATCGGCGCCGACGCCACGGTCTTCGCCCGCTTCGAGGACAAGGCGAGCACGCCGTCCTGCGCATCGGCAACACCGTGGTGCTTGCCTCGGACGGCCAGGGCGCTGGCCAACCCGACTTCAGCGGGTTTTCGCTGTCGCTGACCGTGTCCGATGATGCCGAGGCCGAGCGGCTGTTCTCAGCCCTGTCCGATGGGGGGAATGTGCAGGTGCCCATGGCACCGACGCCCTTCGCGTCGCGCCTTGGCCTGGTCGCCGACAAGTTCGGCGTGCCGTGGATGGTCATGTCACAAAATGCGACGGGGTGACCGACCCATTTCGTAGCCGGCGGGAAACGACATCTCGATGACCCGAAGCTGGTCATTGGCTTTGGATTCCAGTTCCAGGACGACGCAGCCGCCGCCGAGGACCTTGGACTCCAGAACGATGTAATGCTGGCCGCCACCGTTGACGTCGGTGACGTGTTCCCCCGAGCGCAGCGCCTCAACCGGCACAAGCTCGGAGACTTTTGGATGGTGTGCCTCCACGCTGGCAACCGTAGGCGAAGAGACCCGCGCCGGGGGCCGGTTTCGCCCGACGCGGGTCACGCGCCGACGGCCATGGCGTAGCCGACGCCTCCCAGCACGACCGCGAGTGCGCACAACGCGAAAGTTGCAACGGCAATGGGCCATCCGGGTTTGCGTCGCTAGAGCTGGATCACCGTCACCACCAATCCGACGACCCCGATCACGAACGCGGCGAGCAACGCTATCCCGACGGCGGTGGCGGCGCCTTCCGCGCTGCAGCTCTCGGCCGGGCAGCAGTCCAGAAAGGCAAGCGAGAACACCCCCATGGCGGCCGCCACCACGCCGAAAGCCACCGTGAGGATGAGGGCACCGATGGAGACCGCGAGGTCGGTGGTCGCGATGGGCGGCTTCGGGTGCCGCGGCGGCGGATAGCTGGGATGCGCCGTGCCACGCGATGCTATTCGGGTACGCCCCGTTTGTCGGTTTCTCGCCGATTTCGCTGCCGAATCGGCGATCATGGCGGGCATTCTGCGGCACGGTCATTCGGTCCCGATACGCCGACCATTGAGTGCCGGGACTAAAGCTCCGCGGCCAGTCAATCTTCGGTGCTGTGCCGACGCCTCCGCGCCGGCTTGGACTCCGATTCTGCGACAGAACTCGTGATTGCCAGGGCAATCAACACATCGGCCGCCGTGATGAACAAACCAAACCAGTACATCCACTTCAGCGTTGGATCCGGCTGGGCCGCGAAGTAGACGAACAAAAATATGGGCCCAACAATGCCGATGACCAACGTCGTCAATTGAATGACGACGTACCGCTTGAACGTTGACATCGGCGGCCGGCCTAGCCCGCCACCGGCGATTTCAGCGGCCTGCGGTCATCGCCCATCGGATACCGCCGACGACTGCGCGGCCGGCCATGCGGATGACAGTGGCTTCGACCGGAGGGAAATAGGGCAGCAGCAACGGCATTCGCGCCCATCCGGGCATCATTGACACCGACGTGGCGGCCAGCAGGCCGTACGGTGCCCGCGCGGCAATCGGCAGCGGCGGAGTCAGCAGCAGGTAGCGGGCGGCCTCCCGCGCCGCCGGAGTGCCCGACAACTCCGGCCGGAATGCCTCGATCCGTTCGCGCAGCTCTTTCTCCGTCAGCGGTGGGTCTCCTACGCCGAGTGCCGTTGCGACACGGGCGGTATCGGCCACGTAACCGTCGCGGCCGCCCTGATCGAGGGGGGCAGCTCCGTACAACTGGTGGGCAAGAAGGAAGCTGTCGACTTCGGCGATGTGGACCCATTCCAGAAGGTGCGGGTCGGAGGCATGGTAGGGCCTGCCGTCGTGGGCGATCCCGCGGACCCGCTGGTGGATTCCGCGCACCCGGTCGACCGCGAGCTGTGCGTCGGCGGCTGGGCCGAAGGTCGTCACCGCGAGGAACGTACTTGTCCGCTGCAGCCGCCCCCACGGATCGCCGCGGTAGTCGGAGTGCTCGGCGACGCCTGCCATCGCCAGCGGGTGAAGCGACTGCAGCAGCAGGGCGCGCAGGCCGCCCACGAACATGGAGGCATCCGCGTGTACCCGGCGGATCGGACGGCCCTCGCCGAACCAGCGCGGCCCCGGCGTTTCGTAGATGCGCGCCCGGTTGGCAGGTCCGTCCGGGCCGGCAACCATGCCAAACAGGCTGCGCCCCAGGGTCTGGCGCACCGTGCCGAGATCGGGCAACACCGTCATGCGTATGACGGTACCCGTATTGATCGGCCGTTTCGCCGTCCGACGAGGCGTCAATTACCTAATGTCGATGGAACGCAGACAAGACCGATTGGCAGGTAGCGACTATGCGTCAGCGGGTTCTGGGCAGTGTGGCAGCAATGGTTGTGGCGATGCCGGCGGTTCTGACCGTCGGCGCTGGAACGGCGGGTGCCGAAGGGGCAACCTTCCTGTCGTTCGCCCAGATGTTCAGGCGGTGCGATCACAGCGCCAACACACACGTCGGGCCGACGGGATACGCCCGCCCGACCGCCTTGGTCCGTGGCACCGGCTCCGAAGTGATCGCCGACGTGCAGATCGCGACGGCCATACCGAACACGCCCTACGACGTGAGATTGATCCAGACGCCTCGCTCGTCGGCGTCCGGTTGCAATGCAGGCGATCCGGGCGTGACCGCCGGTGTGCTCCTGACAGACCCCGCGGGTGCAGGCGGCGTGGCCCTTCGCGGCCCTGTTGCGTCGGACGCGACCGGCGCGTGGATGTACATCACTCGACAGGGCGAGTTCTCGCAGACACCGGCCGAGTTCTACACCTCCGATTTCGTCGTGCCTCTCTAGCGACTTGAGGATTCCCGATCGACAATTCGTTGTCGATGTGGGGCCGCGTGCGGTTGGAGTTCCTCAAGCGGCTAGCGGCGCCGGGGTCGTGAGGGCCAGGTCGTCGAAGAGGGTCTGCATGTCGACGCGGATCTGTTCGTAGTCGCGGTCGATGCTGGTCCAGGCCTTGGGTTTTCGACCCATCCGTGGGCTGCGGATGCCGGCGAGGATGGGCGCGATGACCTGGTCGCGGAGGGTGAGCAGCGCGGCGATGGTGCGCGCGGCCAGCGGCGGAACGCGGTAGCGGCGGGTGCGTCCGGGCTTGTCGACGAGCTGTTTGCCGCGCAGTTTGCGCAGGTCGTAGCCGGCCTGGCGGACGCTGTAGTCGAGGTCGGATGTGCCGGTCATGGCGTGGACCTTGGCGGCGAAGTCGCCGACGGTGAAACCGTGCGGCGCCGGGGCGAGGGCGAGCACGGCCGATAGGGCGTCGCGCATCCGCTGTTTGTTCAGGTCGACCCCGCCGACGCGGGTGGCACCGAGCCGGGACCCGGTGGGCAACTGGTCGAGCACGCCGTCGGCGAGGAAGCCGGTGTCCACGCAGTCCAGCGCGGTGGCGAACCGTTCGGCGATCCCGGCCAGCCGGGTGACGATCTCGGGGAACTTCTCGATCATGCGCCCGCACCGCAGTTCGGCGGTGTTGTGCACGATCGCCTCGAACCGCAGCACGCGTTCGCCTTTGGTGTAGGCCTTACCGGTCAACCGCCCGAAGTGCAGCTTGAACACGGTCAGGTCATAGGTAGGTGTCTCGATCGCGGCCTCGATAACCGAGGAACGTCTGCGGGTGCGGCGGGGACGCTGCGCGGTGCCGAAGATGGTGCGGATCTTGGGCACGTCCAGCCGGGATCGGGTCCGGTCCACCACCGCGTCGAAGACCCGTTGCATCGTCGCGCCGTCGGCGAAAATCAGGTTGCGGCGGTACTCCAGCTGGTAGACGGCGAACCCGTAACCGAATCCGCTGCGGTGCTGCTCGTCGAGGTCCAGCCCGAAGCACAGGCACGCGGAATAGATCCAGGATTTGCAGACCTGGCCCAGCCGCCCTACAGCCGCATGCTGCGACAAGGCATCTGCGATCCGGGCCAGGCCCGCCGGGTCGG
Organism: Mycobacterium sp.; assembly: GCA_032162325.1. Lineage (GTDB taxonomy): Bacteria > Actinomycetota > Actinomycetes > Mycobacteriales > Mycobacteriaceae > Mycobacterium. Next base: position 4,149 of record JAVRPG010000120.1, read on the forward strand.
CGACCGCGGTGAAGCAGTTGCCGACCTTGGTGAATGCTATCCCCGCCGCCTCGGCTTGTCGGGCCACATACTCGTGGCCGTTGAGGATGATCTGCGCGCCGAACGGTGGAGGCCCCGACATCTTGATCGTCACGTGCCCCCACACCGGATCCATGATGTGGAACGAGTAGTGGTTGACGTATTCGCGTCTCCTTTCGATGTTCACGATTGCGCCGGTCTTGGCCGACCGCGCCACCTTCCACACCGGCGCCGGCGCCTTGGCCACCAGCACCAGAAACACCCCGACGCCGACCTCATGGGTGGCCAAGTACGCCTCGGCGATGCGGTGCTTGCGCTCACCGGCCTTACAGAAGATCACCGGCACTTCGTTAGCCGCGCCCCAGGCTTTGACTCGGCGGGCGAACCGGCCCGCCAACCGCATCAGATGGGTGTTGTCCAGCTCGGCGTCGCTGTCGTCGTGCCACCGCCGCCACCACACGCGGAGCCCGCCAGGGTGGTACCCAAGTGGATAGAAGGCGTTGAGCACGATCCGGTCCACGCAGTCGTAGCTGCCGGTCACCAGATCCGAATACCGAAGGCTGAACTCGTCGCACGACATCCGCTCACGCTAGAACGATCCGTGGCCACGATCCTCGCGCAACGTGAAACTGCCCGAAGGGCCACCGCTTCCGGGCGCAGTCCCGGACGCGGCGTAGCAGCTTGGTGAGGGCGAAGTTCACAATCAGACCAAGTTGGGGTTCAGGCTGCGGTGAGCGCTGCGTTTGTGAATTGGTTCAGGCTTCGGTCAAGCTGCCGCCAGGCGTGCGCAAGATCGCTGTGGTGGA
>JAVRPG010000121.1:0-3128 GCA_032162325.1 Mycobacterium sp.
CGATGACCCGCCACCCGGTCGGCGCACCGCTGTCTGCCATCGCCGTCACCGCATAGCGGAGCCAAACCCGCCACGCACCCCGACCGGTCATTGCGAGCACCCAGCCGGACCCTCGGTGCGAGCACGCACCCCGACCTGTCGTTGCGAGTACGCCGCCGACCCTGTCATTGCGAGTCAGCCGGACCTGCCATTGCGAGCGCAGCGAAGCAACCCCCACCCGCCGCCGAACCACCGCGTAACACTCCCGACAAATCAGACCCTATCCGACCTCCACCGGCCCAATCTCTCGCAGCCGAGGCAACACCTCCCGCGTGAACAACCGAATCCCCTTGCTCGATTCCTCATGCGTCATGTAGCCGGACCGCCCCACCAGCGCGAGGTGCCCAAACCCGCCGACTTTGTCGTAGAACGCCATGATTTGCCGATACACGCTGTCTGGATTTCCGGCGAACAGGATGCCCTGCGCCATGGCCTCCGGTGCCGTGATGGAAATCAACTTCTCCGCATTTCGGCTCGCCGGGGCGACCCCCTTTTCCGCATCCGCCAGCGCCAGTCCTGCATCCGGTTTTGGTTTCGTCCGATACAGCCCCGGCGCCGCGACCGGCGGCGCCGCGCCGGGCAGGAACTTGTTGAACTGAGGCGCCGACTTCAGGCTGGTGTTCAGGAACCACAGCAGCTTGCTGCCGACTTCGATCCCTTCCTGCTCGGTCTCGCCAACATAAACCAGCGCCGCGTAAGCAAAATTGTCGGTCGTGGCCTTGGGAAGACCGGCCTGAGCCCGAGCCTGACGATGCGCGTCATAGGCTCGTCTGGTGCCGTCCGGTCCACGCAGCACCAGAACATGCCGCATGCCGCGCAGCCCGACCTCCGCCGAACTGCGAGGATCGCCGGTCGCGGCCCACATCGGCGGATGCGGGTCCTGATAAGGTCGCGGCCAGATGTTCACGTGCCGATGGCTGAAATGTTTGCCTTCCCAACTGAATGGCCCGTCATGCGTGGTCAGGGTTTTCTTGATCAGGTCGATGGCTTCCCAGTAGCGTTCCTCATTGTTCACCGGATTGACGTTGGACGACGCCATCTCGGTGCCGCCGGATTTCACAAAGCCAATGTCGAAACGCCCCTTGGCAAGGATATCGGCGGTTGCGTATTCCTCGGCGACGCGGACCGGATCGGGCCGCAATGAAACCAAGGTTCCCAGGCTCAGCACCCGCACCTTGCGCGTCTGCCGCGCGAGGATGCTCGTCACCATCGGGTTGGCGCCAATCAGCGAATTGATGCCGGCATGATGCTCGATCGCAATGACGTTCATCCCGAGGTCGTCGCACAGCAGGAACTCGTCCAGCACCTCATCGAACAGCGTCGCCGCGATCCGCGGGTCGCATAGCCGGTTCGGCAACGAAGCCCGCATGGAGTCGGCCGCATCGGTGATAGTCTTGTCGACGAACGGGTAGGGGATCTCACACTGCCACCAGGCGTCCATGCGAGCGGTCTCCTCAATGATGCAGAAAAGCGGTGACGTGATCGACGAAGACGTCAGGCTGCTCGATCTCCGGCTGATGGCCGGCCTGGTCGATTACCTCGAAACCCGCCCCTGGAATCAGCCCGGCGAACGCCTTTCCGTAAGCGGGACGAACGATCCCGTCGGATGCCCCCCACAGCACCAGCGTCGGCACATCGATCCGCGGCAGCCAGTATGCCAACCTGGGATTATGCATATACGGATGCCATGCATACAGCGACAGCGACTCCCAGTTGCGGTGGCGCATGATCAACGCCTCGTCCGACATGGCATCGAAGTCGGGCGCCTTGGCCGGGTTGTAGAAAGTACGCCGCTTCACCTCGTCCGGGTGGGTGTTGAACACGTCGGTTATGTCCGGCGTCTCCCGGTCGCTGATCTTGATGCCAACCGTGTCGACCAGCACCAGCCGTTCGATCCTGTGGCAGGACCGGACTGCGAGCTCCGCCGCCAGCCAGCCGCCGAAGGAAAACCCCATCAGCGTGACACGATCATAAGGCAGAGCTTCCAGCAACGCGGCATAGAGGTTCACTACGTCGTAGATGCTCTCGAAGTCCTTCGGTCGCGCCGACCGCCCGAACCCGGGATGCGACGGCGCGATGAGTGCCCCCCGCCGGGACAGCAGCTCCGCGAACCGGGCGTCCGGATCGATGGGCTGAAACCCGTGCAGCAGAACGACCGGCTGCCCGGCACCCAGCCGAACGATCTCCAGGTCAATCCCATGAACCGTCATCTTGTCGCCGGGCATGATGGTCTCACTCCCTTGCCTGGGTCGTTCATCGCCGTAACGGTGTCACCGTCGCCCGCACCGCCGTGCCTGACGCCGTCGCGGCCGCTATGGCGTGCCGGCCTCGCCCAAATCCCACCATATCCCGGTATAGGCCGCCAGCCCCTCCCGCGCCGGCCCCACCAGCAAATGCTCGTCCGGGCCATGCTGCTTGCAGCCGTTGTAGCTGTGCGGGATCCACACCAGTGGCACCCCGAGGTAGTCCACGAACACGTCCCCCGGCAATCCGCCGGAAGAGTTCGGGATCACCTGCACCGCTTTGCCCAGCGTCCGCTCCATGCTGGCGACGGCCCAGCGGACCCAGGGATGACCAGGATCGGTTCGGCTGGCGGGCATGCGGACGGAAGCGTTCTCGATGCGGACGTTCTGCAAGTCGTTTGCATCGAGATGCCGGCGCAGTGCGGCCTCGAAGCCTGCGGGATCGCTGTCGACGGTGTAGCGGATCTGGCAATGCGCCCGGGCGTTCGGCGCGACGGCATTGACCGGATTGTCCGGCCGGCCCGACAGCATCGAAAGCACGATGACGCTGTTCCAGCCATAGATCTTCTCGGCTGGCGTAAGCCCGGGTTCGCCCCATCCCGGATCGACGCTGGCCGACTCCCCGCCGCCGCCCACCGGGCACCCGTCGAGCACCGCTCGCACCGCCGCGGGAACGCCGCTTACCCCCGGGCTTGCCCCGGAGGCCCCGGGCAGCCATTCCCGCACCAGGATCTTCCCGCGCTGGTCGATGACGCAGCCGATGGCGTGGCTCAACACCACCGCCGGGTCGGTGGTCAGGCCGCCCCAATGGCCTGAGTGAACGCCGCCGGGACGCAGATCCACCAC
>JAVRPG010000122.1:0-6831 GCA_032162325.1 Mycobacterium sp.
ACCCGATCGCCTTCGGATCGCAGTCGCTGCAACACCTCCAGGCCGGTCATGTCCGGCAGATACACGTCGAGCAGGATCAGCTGCGGCTGTAGCTCTCGAGCCGCTGCCAGAGCCTCGGCGCCGGTCCGGGCGACGCCCACCGCCCGAAAGCCGTCGACCTGCTCGACGAACCGGCGGTGAATCTCTGCGACCATGAAATCGTCGTCGACCACCAGCACGTCACGCATGTGCGGCCCTCTCCGCTGAAACCGCGCCTGTGCCGACGGGCAGCCGCACCACGAACTTCGCACCGCCCGAAGGGTCATCGCTCACCTCAACCGTCCCGCCGTGCTGTGCGGTGACCAGCCGCACCAACGCCAAACCGATGCCTCGGCCGCCCGGGACGTCGGGTTTCGATGTGACGCCGCGGGCGAAGATCGCCTCCCGAAGATGTTCGGGGACACCGGGTCCCGAGTCGGCCACCGAGATCGTCAGGCCATCGTGATCCTTGATGGTCACCGCAACTTTCGATGGATCGGAGCCCACGGAAACGTCGACCGCATTGTCGATGAGGTTGCCCAGCAGGGTGATCACATCGGTGGCGAGCGCGGGGTCCAACGTACCGAGGTGTGATTCGGGTCCGATCTCCAGCGACACGCCGCTTTCCGCGGCCAGCGTCGTCTTAGCGATCAACAACGCCGCGACGGCCGGATCGGAAATCCGTTGCGTCACCGCGTCACTGATCTCCGCTCGCCGCCGCGTCAGCGTTCCCACCAGGTCACGCACCGAGTCGTACTCACCCAGCTGCACCAGGCCCGAGATCGTGTGCAGCTGGTTGGCGAACTCGTGCGTCTGCGCGCGCAGCGTGTCGGTGACACTCTTGTGCGACGACAGCTGCCCCTGCAGAGCGGCCAGCTCGGTGCTGTCACGCATGGTCGTCACGGTTCCGATCCGCTGACCCTGGCTGGTCGCCGCTTGCCGGTTCAACGCCAAAACGCGTGTCCGGGTGGCGATCACGACGTCGCGCCCGTCCTCGCCGGACAACAGAAATTCGACCACCGCGGGTTCGAGGCCGACACTGTCGACGCGGCGACCTACGGCCTCCGCCGTCACTCCGAGCAGCTCCTGCGCGCTGTCGTTGAGCAGAGTGATGTCGCCCTCGTTGTTCACCGCGACCACACCCTCGCGGATGCTGTGCAGCAACGCTTCCCGATGCTCGGCCAGGCCGGCGATCTCGGCGATCTCCAGCCCACGGGTGTGCCGTTTGATCCTCCGCGACAACAGCCACGACGCCAGCAGTCCCAGCGCCGCACCCAATCCGAGGTAGATCAGCAGCCGCTCTCCGGCGCCGCTGAGCAGCTCCCACACGGACGGGTACCGCTCGCTGACCGACGCGACGGCCAGCACGTCGCCGTTGGTGGACAGGATCGGCACCTGACCGACCATGTTGTGCACACCGTCGATGTCGTCGTCGCCGAACCAGGCCCTGCCCTCGTCGGCCCGGCTTGGCCCAAGGTCCATCCGCCGGCCGATGCGCTCGGGGTCCGACGACACCCGCACGGTTCCACCCGGATCGAGGATCTCTGCCAGGCCCGCCCCCGACAGCGCAACGGCGCGGTCCACCTCCGGCGCCAGCACCTTCGAGGCGAACGGATCGGCATAGCGATCCCGCACGATCGGTGTCGAGGCCATGTTCTCGGCGACCGCGATCATCCGCTGTCCACGCACGTCGCGGAATTCTCGCGTCGACTGCGCCACCGACACGGCCGCAACGGCCACCAGAACCACAGCGACCACCAGCACCTGAAATATCAGGAACTGACCGGCCAGGCTGCGAAAGCTGCGTACGGGCGACTGCATTGTTCTAAACGACCAATACTTCCTTTGCGTCCATATCAGTGACTCACGTCACTGCCGGGGTCCAGTATTGCTGAGCATCACAAATCGGTGATTGGGGACGACGTGAAAACGATGCAGGCAAGGCGCCCGTTGCCGGGGCAACGAATGGTGGCCGCGTTGGTCATCGCCGTGATCGCGGCGCTGCTGGTGACGGCCTGCGGTGTCACACGCAGTGAGGAGGAGCGCGGATTCCACCGGCTGCGCATGATGGTGCCCAACAGCCCGGGCGGCGGTTATGACCTGACGGCGCGCACCGCCGTGAAGATCATGGAAGACGACGACATCACCGGGCGAATCGAGGTCTTCAATGTCATCGGCGCCGGCGGCACCGTCGCGATGGCCAGGCTGATGAACGAAAAGGGCAACAACGACCTCATGATGACGATGGGGCTCGGCGTTGTCGGCGCCACCTACACCAACGGATCCAAGATCAAGGCGTCCGACGCGACCGCGTTGGCCAAGCTGATCGAAGACCCCGGCGCAATCTTCGTTCCGGCCGACTCGCCGTTCAAGACGGTGCAGGACTTCGTCGCCGCGTGGAAGGCCGATCCCTCCAAGGTGACCATCGGCGGCGGTTCGTCGCCGGGTGGGCCCGATCACCTGTTCCCGATGGAACTGGCCGAAGCCGTCGGTGTCGACCCGAAGGCCGTCAACTTCATCACCTATGACGGCGGCGGCGATCTGCTGACCGCGCTGCTTGGCAAGAAAATCACGGTCGGCACATCGAGTCCGGGCGAACTCATCGACCAGATCGAGGCGGGTCAATTGCGGGTGCTCGCGGTGTCCAGCGAGGAGCGAGTCGAGGGTATCGATGCCCCAACGCTCAAAGAGGCGGGAATCAACCTGACATTCGCCAACTGGCGCGGAGTCCTTGCGCCACCGGGAATTTCCGATGACGCCAAACAGGCGATGGTCAAGGTGCTCGAGGAGTTGCACGGCACGCAGCAATGGAAGGAGGCGCTGGTGAAGAACGGCTGGACCGACGCGTTCATGACCGGTGCACAGTTCGAACAGTTCCTGAAGGACCAGGACAACCGGGTTTCGTCGACCCTGACCGGGCTGGGGCTGATATGACCATCACCGAAGAGCCGCAAGACAACGCGGTCGCCAAACCCGTCGACAAGGCGCAGTACATCGTTTGTGCGGTTCTTGTCGCGGTCGGTGCGTTCCTCGTCTACGACGCGCTCACCCTTGAAGCCGGTTTCGCCAAGGTGGACCCGGTCGGGCCTAGGTTGTTCCCATTGGCCATCGGCATCATTCTCATCGTGCTGGCGGTCATCCTTGCGATCGCGATCCCCCGCGGATCGGTCGGCGAGGCGGATGCGGGCGAGGACGTCGACCCGAACAGCCCGGGTGACTGGCGCACTGTCGGGATGCTCGTCGGCTTGTTCGTCTTGGTGATCCTGCTTGTCGACCCGCTCGGCTGGGTGATCACCGCCACGCTGTTGTTCGCCGGCGCGGCAACGATTCTGGGCAACCGGCACTACGTGCGCAACATCGCCATCGGCGCGGCGCTGTCGCTGATCAGCTTCTACGCCTTCTACTCCGGACTCGGGATCCCGCTGCCCGCAGGCATTTTGGACGGAATTCTCTGACATGGACAACTTCAACTGGCTGCTCCAGGGCTTCGCGGAGGCCGCGACGCCGATGAATCTGCTGTACGCCGTGATCGGCGTGCTTCTGGGAACCGCCGTCGGCGTGCTTCCGGGCATCGGCCCAGCCATGACGGTGGCGCTGCTGCTGCCCATCACCTACAACGTCAGCCCCAGCGCGGCGTTCATCATGTTCGCCGGCATCTTCTACGGCGGCATGTACGGCGGATCGACCACCTCGATACTGCTCAACACGCCGGGCGAGTCCTCTTCGGTCATCACCGCGATCGAGGGCAACAAGATGGCCAAGGCCGGCCGGGCCGCGCAGGCGCTTGCGACCGCGGCCATCGGTTCATTCGTCGCCGGTGCCATCGGCACCGCACTGCTGGCGGCCTTCGCGCCACCGATCTCCAAATTCGCGGTGACACTGGGTGCGCCCTCCTATCTCGCGATCATGCTGTTCGCACTGGTCGCTGTCACGGCGGTACTGGGCGCCTCCAAGCTTCGCGGGGCGATCTCGCTGTTCTTGGGCTTGGCGATCGGCGTTGTCGGCATCGACTTCTTGACGGGTCAGCCACGTGGGACGTTCGGCCTGCCTCAGCTGTCCGACGGCATCGACATCGTGGTGATCGCGGTGGCGATCTTCGCTGTCGGCGAGGCGCTCTGGGTGGCCGCACACCTGCGGCGGCGGCCGGCCGACGTCATTCCGGTGGGCCGGCCGTGGATGGGACGCGACGATTGGCGGCGGTCCTGGAAGCCGTGGCTGCGCGGCACCGCATACGGATTCCCGTTCGGTGCGCTACCGGCGGGCGGGGCCGAGCTGCCGACGTTCCTGTCCTACATCACCGAAAAGCGGCTGTCGAAGCACAAGGAGGAGTTCGGCAAGGGTGCTATCGAAGGCGTCGCCGGCCCGGAGGCCGCCAATAACGCATCGGCGGCGGGCACGCTCGTACCGATGCTGTCGCTCGGTCTGCCCACCAACGCCACCGCGGCGGTGATGCTCACTGCATTTGTGTCGTACGGGATTCAGCCCGGCCCAACGCTTTTCGAGAAGGAGCCGCTGCTGATCTGGACGCTGATCGCCAGCCTGTTCATCGGCAACTTCCTGTTGCTGGTGATCAACCTGCCGCTGGCGCCGCTGTGGGCCAAGCTGCTGCGCACGCCAAGGCCCTACCTGTATGCCGGGATCCTGTTCTTCGCCACCCTCGGTGCGCTCGCAGTCAACGTGCAGGCGCTCGACCTGGCGCTGCTGCTGGTGTTCGGACTGCTCGGGCTGATGATGAGGCGGTTCGGGTTGCCGGTGCTGCCGCTGATCATCGGCGTAATCCTCGGACCACGCATCGAGCGTCAGCTGCGGCAATCTCTGCAACTCGGTGGCGGGGACTGGATAAGCCTGTTCAAAGAACCTGTCGCGATCGTTGTGTATGTGCTCATGGCGATACTGCTGCTGATGCCGTTGGTGCTCAAGCTGATGCACCGTAGCGAGGAGACGCTGCTCATCGTCGAAGACGACAAGGATCAGAGGGAGAAGGCGCAAGCATGATCGTCGTTGGATACAGCGCCGACCCGTTCGGCCTGGCGGCTCTCGAGCACGGCATCGAAGAGGCAAAGCTGCGTGGCACCACGCTGAAAGTGATCAACTCGACGACCGGGGATGCCTACGCCGATCCCAGATTCGCCCGGTCCGGTGAGGTCCACGACGTCGAAGAGCGGCTCGCGGACTGCGGGGTGGAATTCGAGTTGACCCAGCCCATCGGGGTCGACACCGCCGAGGAGCTGCTGAAGGCGATGGACGGCCAGGACGCCGAGCTGCTGGTGATCGGCATCCGGCACCGCAGCCCGGTGGGCAAGCTGCTGCTCGGCAGCGTGTCACAACAGTTGCTGCTGGAGTGCCCCAAGCCGGTGCTTGCGGTGAAGCCAGAGGCTATCTGACCTGCGCAGACAATCCTCACGGCGGCGGGTTTGACCCGGTGAGAATCAGTTATCTTCGCGATAACGCGCAGGGAAACTAGCCGGAACAGGGTCCGGACACCATCGTGGCATGGCGGTGACCAGGACGGCGTGCTCGTATTGCGGCGTCGGCTGTGGCATTCGGGTCGAAACCGCCAACGATCCCGACTCGGGCAGGCACGTCATTGCGCGGGTCTCCGGGGACAGGCTGCACCCGGCGAACTACGGGCGACTCTGCACCAAGGGCGCCACGCACGCCGAGCTGATGGCCGCCGACGACGGCCGGCTGAAGTCGGCGCTGCACCGCCCGACACGCGACGACGAACTCGTCCCCACACCCGTCGACGACGCCGTTGCCGAAGCGGGCCGGCGGTTACGCGTGATCATCGACGAGCATGGCCCGGACGCCGTCGCGCTCTACGTCTCCGGCCAGATGTCCATCGAAGCGCAGTATCTGGCCACCAAGCTCGCCAAGGGCTTTGTGCAGACGGTGCACATCGAATCCAACTCGCGGCTGTGCATGGCCAGCGCGGGAACCGGATACAAGCAGTCCCTCGGCGCTGACGGCCCGCCCGGTTCGTACACCGACTTCGATTGCGCCGATTTGTTTTTCGTCATCGGTTCGAACATGGCCGACTGCCATCCCATCCTGTATCTGAGACTGGCCGACCGGCTCAAGGCGGGCGCGAAGCTGATCGTCGTCGACCCGCGTCGCACCACCACCGCCGAACGCGCCGACCTGTTCCTGCAGATCAAGCCTGGCACCGACCTGGCACTGCTCAACGGGCTGCTGCACCTGCTCGTCGATAACGGTGACATCGACCTTGAATTCATCGCCGAGCACACCGACGGGTGGGACGCGATGCCGGCGTTCCTGGCGGACTACCCGCCGCACCGGGTCGCAGAGATCACCGGCATCCCCGAATCCGACATCCGCACCGCCGCCCGGATGATCGCCGAGGCGGGGGAGTGGATGAGCTGCTGGACGATGGGGCTCAACCAGAGCACCCACGGCACGTGGAACACGAACGCGATCTGCAACCTGCATCTGGCCACCGGTGCGATCTGTCGGCCGGGCAGCGGGCCGATGTCGCTGACCGGCCAGCCCAACGCGATGGGTGGCCGCGAAATGGGTTACATGGGACCCGGTCTGCCCGGCCAGCGTTCGGTGCTCTCCGCTGACGACCGGGCCTTTGTCGAGGGCCAGTGGGGGTTGCCTGCGGGGACCATTCGTTCCGACGTCGGGCCCGGCACCATCGACATGTTCGAGCAACTCGCCGATGGCGCCATCAAGGCATGCTGGATCATCTGCACCAATCCCGTTGCCACGGTTGCCAATCGGAAGACGGTGATCACCGGGCTAGAGGCGGCCGAGCTCGTTATCACCCAGGACGCCTACCGCACCACCGCG
>JAVRPG010000123.1:0-2767 GCA_032162325.1 Mycobacterium sp.
CTCAGGACACGCTTGCAAGGGTGCAGGCCGGCGACCAGACTGGCGCGACGGCGCGGGTCAAGGACCTCGAGACCGCGTGGGACGACGACCAGGCGACTCTGCAGCCCCTGGACGACACCGCCTGGACAGTCCTCGACGGTCAGATTGACAGTGTCCTGAAGGCGTTGCGGGCCAGCAATCCCGACCCCGCGACCGAAACGCAGACTCTCACCACACTCCTGACCTCGCTTAAGTAAGGCAACCGCCGATCGAACGCCACCCCGCGAGTGAGTCAGTTTCCGGCGCTGAACGCTCGACGCTACCGATTCAACGACACTCGTTATGCGCCATATCTAACCGCTGTTACACTTGACGTGTCTTGGCGAAGAGCCAGGCGGCATCCAAAACCGGCGGCGAGGAGTCCGTTGTGACCAATTCAGCCTTGTTCATGGCCGTGTTCCTGGCCTGCGCGGTCGAAGCGGTCGAGGCGCTGACGATCATCCTCGCGGCCGGCACGGCGCGCGATTGGCGGTCGTCCATTACCGGCCTGCTCGCGGCGATACTGACGCTGGCAGCGGTCGTTGTCCTGCTCGGACCGGCGTTGTCCGCCATTCCGCTAGATGGCTTGCGGCTGTTCGTCGGCGGGCTGCTACTGGTCTTCGGGCTGCAATGGCTACGCAAGGCCATCCTGCGCGCCAGTGGGCACAAGGCGCTACACGACGAAGCGATGGTGTTCGAGTCGACGCTGGCCGCGGCCCGGCGGGCCGGCGTTCAGCGCCGCGGCTTGGTGCTCGACTGGTACGCCTTCACGTTGTCGTACAAGGGCGTCCTGCTCGAGGGCCTGGAAGTCGCATTCATCGCCCTGACTTTCGGCGCCAATCAGCACAACATTCCATTGGCCGCCGCTGCCGCGGTCGCCGCTGTACTGGTGGTGGCCGTTGTCGGCATCGCGGTGCGGGCGCCGCTGTCTCGAGTGCCCGAGAACAGCATGAAGTTCGCCGTCGGAGTCATGCTGATCGCGTTCGGAATGTTCTGGGGTGCCGAGGGAGCAGGTGCGCACTGGCCGCTCGATGACGCGGCGCTGCTCGTCCTGGTTCCGGCGGTGGCGCTGTACGCGCTGGCATTGGTGGCGCTGTTCCGACGACGGTCCGCCACTGCTTCGCCGCTCAACGCCGACGTGGCAACCACCGAAAGCGCGACACATTCATGATTGGCAAGCTCCGTGCGTTCGGCGCCTTCTGGTACAACTTCATCGTTGGCGACGACTGGCTCGTCGCGCTGGGCGTTGTGTTCGCGTTGGCAATCACGTATGCGGCTGGCCGCATCACCGACGCTCCCGTGTGGTGGATCGTCGTCGTGACCGTCGCGATTCTGTTGCCCCTCAGCGTCTTCCGTGCGACACGCGATCGGCGCTGAGCCGCCTAGCCGCCCTCATCCTGCTCGGCATACACCCGGGCCGCGTAACGCTCCAGCGCTTGCTCGCAGGCGTCGAGGGCATCGAGGGTGGCCGCGCCGTTCGGTGCGCCGAACACGTCGCGGGCGGCAACCTTGGCATACCAGTTCTTCAGCTTTACCAGCTCGACTTCGTTCTCCTCGAGTTCGCCGAAGGTGAAATGGTTGGCATCGTATTCTTTTTCCAGTCCGGCGTGAAAGTCGCGGCACTTGTCGAGGATCTCGTCATACTCGTCGTCCCTTGCGGCCTGGAACAGAGCCACCATGTCCTGCTCGCCGGCCAGTGCCGAGCAGGACAGCAGGACGGCCGAGCCGTTCATCTCGAGAATTTCGCGGCGCAGTCTGCGCAAGGCACGTTCGGCGCCGTCGGTGGCGGGCAAGGCCGCCGCCGAATTCTGCAGGTAGACCGCGCCCAGCGATTTCAGGCGCCGCCACACGGTCGCGCGAAGCCGGGTCGGATCCGACGGGATCCGATACACCAACAGCAACCAGCCGGCCGGAACGGGGTCGGTGTTTGCGGACCCCGCCGGTTCCTCAGCGCCGCTGCCAGCATCACCCACAGTGTCAGTCTGCCCGACATCGCAAGCGCTCAGCCGTTGACGAGTGCTGCGGTGCGCGCCCGCTGTCCGGCGCAGCGACCGGACAGCATTACCAGAATGCACAACGGTGTCGGTGCGGGGTGCAAGCCGTGATCTGTGGATCGGCGCTAGTCCGCCGGTTTGATTTGTCAATCGTTGCGTCCAACGAATGAGAATTGAAGTCAAGATGGCCACACCCTCACCAGCCGAGCGCCAGGAGCTACTGACCGACATTGGGCGGCGCCTGGATCACCTGCCGATCGGGCCAATGCATCTCAAAGTGGTGGTCGCTATTGGGCTCGGCCTCTTCTTCGAGGTGTATGAAATCTTTTTGTCCAGCACTATCGCCACCGCGCTCAAGACGCAGTATGGCCTTGCTGGGCGGGCTCTGGAGCTGTTGCTTGCCTCGTCGTTTCTGGGCATGTTCATCGGCGCGGCGGTGTTCGGTCGTCTCGCCGACCGGATCGGGCGCCGGCGCGCTTTTCTGCTCAACCTGGTGTGGTTTTCGGTGTGGAGCGTGATCGCTGCTTTCGCGCCGAATCCGTGGTTTCTGGTGGGCGCGCGTTTCATGGCCGGGGTCGGGGTGGGTGCCGAATACCCGGTCGCTGACTCGTATTTGTCCGACGTTCTTCCGGCGTCGCACCGTGGGCGGATGGCTGCCTGGGCCTACACCTGTTCCTTCCTTGCGGTTCCCGTGCTCGGATTCCTGTCCCTGGGGCTCACGGAGCGCAGCCTGTTCGGTGTCGCGGGTTGGCGGA
>JAVRPG010000124.1:0-5769 GCA_032162325.1 Mycobacterium sp.
TCGGCGCCTTCCTGTCCGGCGGTATCGACTCCACCGCGATCGCCGCCCTGGCGATGCGCCACAACCCGCGCCTGATCACATTCACCACCGGCTTCGAACGGGAAGGCTTCTCCGAGGTCGACGTCGCGGTCGCGTCGGCCGAGGCGATCGGCGCGCGGCACGTGACGAAGGTGGTCAATCAGGCCGAGTTCGTCGCGGCCCTACCGGAAATCGTTTGGTATCTCGACGAACCCGTCGCCGACCCGGCGCTGGTGCCGCTGTTCTTCATCGCCCGCGAGGCCCGCAAGCACGTCAAGGTGGTGCTGTCCGGCGAGGGTGCCGACGAGCTGTTCGGCGGCTACACGATCTACCGGGAACCGTTGTCGCTGCGGCCTTTCGACTATCTCCCGCGCCCGGTTCGACGATCGCTGGGCAAGGCCTCCAAACCCCTGCCCGAGGGCATGCGCGGCAAGAGCCTGCTGCACCGCGGCTCGCTCACGCTCGAGGAGCGCTACTACGGCAACGCGCGCAGCTTCGCCGACGCGCAGCTGCGGGCGGTGCTGCCCGGCTTCCGTCAGGAGTGGACGCACACCGACATCACCGCGCCGATATATGCCACGTCCGACGGCTGGGATCCGGTGGCGCGGATGCAACACATCGACTTGTTCACCTGGCTGCGCGGCGACATCCTGGTCAAGGCAGACAAGATGACGATGGCCAATTCGCTCGAACTGCGGGTGCCGTTTCTGGATCCCGAGGTGTTCGCGGTGGCGTCGCGGCTGCCTGCCGATCAGAAGATCACCAGGGCCACCACGAAATTCGCGCTTCGCAAGGCACTGGAACCCATTGTTCCCGCCCACGTGCTCAACCGCCCGAAGCTGGGCTTTCCTGTGCCGATCCGGCACTGGCTGCGGGCGGGCGAACTGCTGGACTGGGCGTACGCCACCATCGACGCCTCACAGGCCGGCGAGTTGGTCGACATCGCTGCGGTGCGGACCATGCTCGACGAACACCGCAGCGGCGCAAGCGATCACAGCCGCCGGCTGTGGACGGTGCTGATCTTCATGCTGTGGCACGCGATCTTCGTCGAGCACAGCGTCACCCCACAGATCAGCGAGCCGACCTATCCCGTGCAGCTGTAGGGAAGCGCGACTGGACTATCTGTCGGCGCCAAGCGCCGCCGAGATTTCCTGACTCGCCTCGACGCCGTAGGCGTCGGTCAGCCGCGTCACGGCCTCGTCGCGGTCCCAGGTCCACTCCTGCGCGCCCGGCGCCTCGAGCACGAGCGTCGCGACCATTGACGCCAGCTGCGCCGACCGTTCCAGGCTGAGCCCTGCGCTGCGACCGGTGAGGAAGCCGGCCCGGAACGCGTCGCCGATGCCGGTGGGATCGTCCTTGTGGGTCTCGGGCACGACGTCGACGTGGATGAATGTGCCGTCGCGGCCGACGATGTCGACGCCTTTCTCCCCCAGCGTGGTGACGCGCAGTTGGATCTGGCTCATCACCTCGGCCTCCGACCAACCGGACTTCTGCAGCAGCAGGTCCCATTCGTAGTCGTTGGTGAAGAGGTAGGTGGCGCCGTCGATCAGCTTGCGGATCTCCTCGCCGGAAAGCCGGGCCAGCTGCTGCGACGGATCCGCGGCGAAGGCCAGCCCCAGCGTGCGGCACTCCTCGGTGTGCAGGAACATGGCGTCGGGGTCGTTGGCACCGACGATCACTAATTCCGGTGTGCCCGTATGGGAGACCATGTCAGCGAGCTTGATGTCACGGGCCTCGGACATCGCGCCGGGGTAGAACGACGCGATCTGCGCCATGTCCTCGTCGGTGGTGCAGACGAAGCGGGCGGTGTACGCCGAGTCGGAAACAGCCACGTTGTCACAGTTCACGCCGTGCGAGGTCAGCCAGTTCCGGTAGTCGTCGAAGTCCTTGCCCACCGCGCCCACGAGCGTCGGGCTTCCGCCGAGGACGCCCATCGCGAAGGCCATGTTGCCCGCGACGCCGCCACGGTGGATGACGAGATCGTCGACGAGGAAGCTCAGTGACACTTTTTGCAGATGATCGGCCAGGAGTTGTTCGGAGAACCGACCTGGAAAACGCATGAGATGGTCGGTCGCAATCGAGCCGGTCACCGCAATGGTCACGAAACGTCACCCCTTATTTATTAAGCCGTCTAGATAATCTTACCCAGGGGATACCCGGCGGCAAGTGCGCTAACCTGCCTACAAGTGCCCGCCCGGTCACTGTAGACAGGCGAATTCATTGACACATCTCGGGGGAGCAAATACATGACTGGTCCGTACCCGCCCGAATACGGGGCTGGACCGGTCGGCCCGCAAATGTATGCGGCGCAGCCCTATCCAGAAAACGGCCCGTCGCCATATCCGTCGATGCTGCCGCCGCCGCTGCAGTATCCGAAACGGCGGTGGTGGCCGCCCGTCGTCGCGGTGGCACTGGCAGTCGCCGTGGTCGCAGCGGTAGTCACCGCAATTGTTTTTGCGTCGCGCAATGACAACGCGTCGCGCAACAGTGCGCTGACCGACGCATCGGCCCAGGCCGCCATTCAGGAGTATCTGGACGCGCTGACGAAGGGTGACGACGAAACCGTGGCGCGTCACACCCTGTGCGGGCTGTTCGACGCGGTCAAGGAGAACCGGTCCGATCTCGCCCTGGCCGGCCTCAGCAGCGACGCGTTTCGCAAGCAGTACAGCCGCGCCGAAGTGACGTCGATCGACAAGATGGTGCTCTGGTCGCCCAATCAGGCGCAGGTGCTGTTCACCATGCGGGTGGCCCCGGCGAGCGGGTCGACGCGTGACCAAACGCCGAACAACGAGGAACAGGGCGTCGCTCAGCTGCTGTCCGAGGACAACGAAATCCTGGTGTGCTCCTACTTGCCGAGGACGGCCGGTCAGTACTGAATCAGTTGAACGAATCGCCGCAGGCGCAGGATCCGGTGGCGTTCGGGTTGTCGATCGTGAAGCCCTGCTTCTCGATGGTGTCGACGAAGTCGATCGTGGCGCCCTGGATGTACGGGGCGCTCATCCGGTCGACGGTCAGCGTGACGCCGCCGAACTCCACGGTCAGGTCGCCGTCCAGCGACCGGTCGTCGAAAAACAGGTTGTAGCGCAGTCCGGCGCACCCGCCCGGCTGAACGGCGATGCGCAGCGCCAGGTCGTCACGACCCTCCTGGTCCAGCAGCGCCTTCGCCTTGGCCGCCGCGGCGTCCGTCAGGACTGCGCCGTGGGTAGCCGTGCTGGTCGCCGACTCGTCCTGAACAGTCATTACATCTCCCCTGTGCATGTTCGTGGGTAGACCGTGGGGGTCCACTTCATCAACGGTACCTTGTTTCGGCCCTATTCCCGAGTTATCCCCAGGTCGCCGCGGTCAGCTCGGCCAACCCTTCCAGCTGGTTTGCCGCGTCCTCGATGGCCAGCTGCACGGATCCGGCGTGGTCAGTGATGGAGAACACTGCCGCGATGCCCGCCTCCCGCATCGTGGCTTCGTCGAGAGTGACCTGGCCGGCAAGCACCAAGACCGGGATCCGTCGCGCCCGTGCTCCGGCCGCGAGGGCGCTCACCACTTTGCCGTGCAACGACTGGTCGTCGAACCGGCCTTCCCCGGTGATGACGAGCTGGGCGGCGGCGACATCGTCGGCCAGCCGGGTGTGTTCGGCGATGACCGTGGCGCCGGATTCGCGGCGCCCGCCGAGCGCCAGCAGCGCCGCGCCGATGCCTCCCGCGGCGCCTGCCCCCGGCTCATCGCCGACCGCCCGGCCCGCCGCGGCGTTCAACTCCGCCGCCCAGTCGGTCAGCCGCTGTTCCAGGACGCGCACGGTGTCGGGGTCGGCCCCCTTCTGCGGGCCGAACACGGTCGCGGCGCCCATCGGCCCCAGCAGCGGGTGCTCGACGTCGGTGGCCGCGATGAGCTCGACACCCGAGAGCAGCTCGCGGGCCGTGGCCAGCCCGCCCAACTCGTCGACCATGCCGCGACCGCCGTCGGTGCAGGCGCTGCCGCCGAGCCCCACCACGATCCGCTCGGCGCCCGCCCGCACCGCGGCGGCAATCAGCTGTCCCACTCCCCGACTGTGCGCCGCCAGCGCGGTCTGCACGGTCGGCGGGCCACCCAGCAGCGCGAGCCCGCAGGCCTGCGCGCACTCGATATAGGCGGTCCTGGGCGCGGCCGGGTCGAGCACCCACTCCGCGGACACCTCCGCGCTCAGCGGGCCGCTCACGCGAACGGTGTGCACCTCACCGAGCCGGCCGGCCAGCACGCCGACGAAGCCAGGCCCGCCGTCGGACTGCGGGGCCAGTGTCAACGCATCGTCGGGGCGGCCCCGGCGCCAGCCGTCGGCGATCGCCTGGGCGGCCTCGACCGCCGTGAGGCTGTCGCCGTAGCAGTCGGGGGCGATCAGTACCCGCATGACGGCAGAATATGACCCCGATTGCGCAGGTGCATGCCGGGCAATACCGTCGCGCAAGTAATCTGACAGGCGTGAAACTGCTGGGCCGCAAGAAAGACAACTCAGGCGACGACTCCACGCCCGAGGACACCGCCCAGGAGACCACCCTCAAGGACTCCGGTACCACCGCCCCCAAGGGCAGGCCCACCCCGAAACGCAGCGAGGCCGCCCGTAAGCGAGGCCCGGTCGCGCCCGCCCCGATGACCACCGCGGAAGCGCGGCGGCGCCGCAAAGAGATCGGCGGGCCGAAGCTGACCCGCGATGAGCGCAAGGCCGACAAGGTCGCCCGCCGTGCCGACATGTCCGAACGCCGCGAGAAGATGATGGCCGGCGAGGACGCCTACCTGCTGCCACGCGACAAGGGCCCGGTGCGCCGCTTCGTGCGCGACGCCGTGGACTCGCGCCGAAACGTGCTCGGGCTGTTCATGCCCGCGGCGCTCGGCCTGATCTTCGTCATGCTGGCGGTGCAGTCGCTCACGGTGCAGCGACTGCTCTCCCCCGCCATGCTGGTCCTGGTGGTGATCATGGTGATCGACGGCTTGATCGTGGGCCGTAAAGTGAACCGGCTGGGGGACGAGAAGTTCCCGGACCACACCGAAAGTGGTTGGAAACTGGGCCTTGACGCCGCCAGCCGCGCCTCCCAGCTGCGCAGGATGCGCGCGCCGCGGCCGCAGGTCAATCGCGGCGATAAGGTCGCCTGATCACCTGTGCGCACGCTGGTGCTCGGGGGTATCCGGTCGGGCAAGTCGCAGTGGGCGGAGACGGCGATCGCCGAATCGACGGGTGCCGGGCAGCTGGTGCACTACCTGGCCACCGGCGCGGCGCCCGAGGGTGACCCCGACTGGTCGGCGCGGATCGCCGCTCATCGGGCCCGCCGCCCATCACACTGGTCGACCGTCGAAACGATAGACATACCAACGCAATTGCGGTCACAGATCGCGACCCCGACGCTCGTCGACGACATCGGCGGCTGGCTGACCGCGGTGATGGACCGCCGCGGCGCGTGGGCTATGGGGTCGGTGGGGTCGGTGACCGCCGACGTGGACGACCTGATCGATGCGTTCGGCGCCTTTCCCTCGCCGCTGGCCCTCGTCAGCCCGGAGGTGGGCCTGACCGTGGTGCCGCACACGGCGTCCGGCCGTCGGTTCGCCGACGAGCTGGGCAGCCTCAACCAGCGGCTGGCCGGGCTGTGCGACCGGGTGGTGCTCGTGGTCGCCGGCCAGCCGTTGACCGTGAAGGAGCCCAGCCGCGCGGAGTCCCGGCGGTGACGGACTTCGAATCGATCACCGCCCCCGATCCCGAAGCGGCAGCCGCGGCGCGGGCCCGTCAAGACC
>JAVRPG010000125.1:0-3795 GCA_032162325.1 Mycobacterium sp.
GCGTCGCGGTCGTCGTGCGCCAAATGGTCTGTGACACCGGAGGTCTTGGAATGCAGGTCGCCGCCGCCGAGATCTTCGGCGGTCACCACTTCGCCGGTCGCGGCCTTCACCAGCGGTGGGCCGCCGAGGAAGATGGTGCCCTGGTTGCGCACGATCACCGCCTCGTCGCTCATCGCCGGCACGTACGCACCGCCTGCGGTGCACGACCCGAGCACGGCGGCGATCTGCGGGATGCCTTCAGCGGACAGGTTGGCCTGGTTGTAGAAGATGCGACCGAAGTGGTCGCGGTCGGGGAACACCTCGTCCTGGCGCGGCAGGAACGCTCCCCCGGAGTCGACAAGGTAAATACACGGCAGGCGGTTCTGCCCGGCGATCTCCTGTGCGCGCAGGTGCTTCTTGACGGTGACCGGGTAATACGTGCCGCCCTTCACCGTCGCGTCGTTGGCCACGATCATGCATTCGCGACCGGAGACTCGGCCGATGCCGGCGATCATTCCTGCGCCGGGGCATTCATCGTCGTACATGCCGTCGGCGGCCAGCGGCGCCAATTCCAGGAAGGGGCTGCCTGGGTCGAGTAGACCGTTTACGCGGTCGCGGGGCAGCAACTTGCCGCGGCTCACGTGACGCTCGCGGGCGCGCTCGGGACCGCCAAGCGCCGCGGTGGCCAGCTTCGTGCGCAACTGGTCGACCAGCGCGAGGTGCGCGTCGCGATGTGATACCGGCGGTGTCATCGCTGAACCCGTTCGTTTAAGTTAATGATGACTAACTCGTGGTATGTTAGTCGTCATTAACTCAAGTGTCCACTAGGACGGAATGACACATGGCCCCTTTGTCTGTGCCGCCGCCTGCCACCACCCGGCGTGGCCGGGCCAAATCGGATCGTCGCAGCCAACTGATCACCGCGGCGGAACGCCTTGTCGCCCAGCGCGGTTTTCTCGCGGTGAGGCTGGAAGATATCGGGTCCGCCGCGGGCGTCAGCGGTCCCGCGATCTACCGGCACTTCCCCAACAAGGAGGCGCTGCTGGTCGAGCTGCTGGTCGGGATCAGTACCCGGCTGCTGGCCGGCGCCACGGACGTCGTCGCGCGGTCCGACGACCCGTCGTCGGCGCTGGGCGGGCTCATCGACATTCACTTGGATTTCGCGCTCGGCGAGTCAGATTTGATCCGCATTCAGGATCGCGACCTCGGCCATCTGCCGCCGACGGCCAAGCGGCAGGTGCGCAAGGCGCAACGGCAATACGTCGAGATCTGGGTCGATGTGCTGCGTCAGTTGGACGACACCCTCAGCGAGGCCGATGCGCGGCTGATGGCGCATGCGACATTCGGGTTGCTGAATTCGACACCGCACAGCGTGAAACGCGGTGCCGCGAAAACGACGGAGGCCGGCTCGCGTGCCGTCTTGCGGGCAATGACGGTCGCAGCGCTGACCTCGGCCGGGCGGGCCGGGCGTTAGTACCAGGCGCGCCTGCCGCCGACGGGGCGTCCGGACCGACCCAACAGCCAGAACACGGCGCCGATGACGATCAGGACGACACCGATATAGGTCAGGATTGACATGCCTAATATCAGCCCCAGAATGAGCAGGATGACTCCAAGGACAATCATGGTTACTCCAGTTCTCGTGAATTGTTAAGGGTCAGTGGACTACTGACTGGGCTGGGGAACATTGCAGTTGGTTACTTTTGGATTGACTCCCGCGTAGTTCAACGGGCCGACAACCACCGTGAGCGCGATGGTGCCCGCTGTCGCGCAATTGGCTTCGCCGCCCTTGAAGTAGTCGCGCTGATAGGCGGCGAGCACTCCGATCAGCAACCAGACGAGCACGACGACGCCGAGAATTCCTCGCATGCTGCGCTCCATTCGTCGCGCGCCGACACAGGCGCGCAGGTCCGGTTTACCCGCCTGACAATTTGTCCAAACCTTCCGCCAGCTACGGATTGATCACGAAATGGGAGTGGCCGCGAACGCCGCGGTGAGCCAGTCGTTCATGGCCTTGACCAGCACAGTTCGGTTTTCCCGCTTGTCGATCTCGTGCCCGTCGTCGTCGAAGACAAGCAGCTCGACGCTGCGGCCGAGCGCACGCAACGCGTCGTACATCTGCTCTGATTCGGTGGGCGGGACGTTGGTGTCGTTGAGGCCGTGAACAAGCAGCAGCGGCGCGGTCAACGCATGCGCGCGCAGCAGCGGCGACAACCGGTCGAGCAGATCCCGGTCGCTGACCGGGTGACCGTACTTGGGGTGGGCCGCCGCGGCGATCCACGGTTCGGTGTTGCGGTACCAGGTGTTCAGGTCGCTCATCCCGCAGATGCTGATTCCGGCGGCGAATAGTTGCGGATGAAAAGTGAGCGCCGCCTGCGTCAAGTACCCGCCGTACGACCACCCGCAGCACGCGATGCGGTCGCTGGGGGCGAGGCCGCGGTCTACCAGATAGCGCACCACGTCGGCGACGTCGTCGATCGCGGCGAATCGCCGCTCCTTGTCGTCGGCGTGCATGAACGTTCGGCCGAATCCTCCCGAGCCACGGACGTTCGGAAGGAACACGGTGATGCCCGCTTCCAGCAGGGGCGGGAAGAACTCGTTGTAGCCGGGGCGCCCCTGCCCTTCCGGACCGCCGTGCAAGAAGATCATGGCGCCAATGGGTTCGACGCCCGCCGGCGGGCGGAACAACCAGGCGGTGAACTCCAGCCCGTCGCGGGCGGTGATGGTCTCCAAGGTCGGGTCGGCCGCGACCGGCCCACGGCTGGGCTCGCGGTCGACGGGCTCCCACTCGCGCGTCCGCGGATCGACGAGCTCGACCGTCGGCGGCGTCGAGGGACCTTCCACGGTCATCGCCAGCATGGATCCGCCCGCACTGATGCTCAGCTCGCTGGCCACCATCGCGGGCAGCGGAATCGGTTCGTGCAAGAAGTTGTCGGCAAGCTCGAGAACCTGTAATTCGCTGGCGCCGTTGATGTTCCACAACAGCGCCACCGTCGAGACGTCGTCGCTGACGGTGAACTCGTCCAGTTCGTAGCCGGGACGCTCGGCGAGTACGTGGTAGGACACGCCATCGGGGGTAGTGGTGGCCTCGATCAGTCGGGCGTGGTCGGCGCCGTTCTCGCTGCGGATCAGGGCGCGGACATAACCTTCGGTGCTGTTGAGCCCGTAAAACTTCGCCGGCTGGTACAACTCGGTGAGTTCCCCTTCGAGGCCGGATCGCAGGCGACGGGGACTGTGGTCGTCCAGAATCATTCCGGTATCGGTGGTGGACCCGGGGTCGTATGGCAGCAGGGCGATTTCAGTCCGCCCGCGCAACATGATCAGATCGCGGTAGCCGCGGGGTCCGACCCGAACCAAGGATGCCCCCGCCCACGCGTCGACTAGCCTGCCGCCGGAGCGGCGGTCCAGCACCACTGTGGTTCCGTCGGCCGGATTGATGAGACACGAACTGCCGACGCCGTCGTCGCCGGTCAGGATCGCCGCCACTTGTGTACCGTCCCAGCTGATCAACTCGGCGGTGCCTTCCTGGACACCGGGCGGCCAGGTGTCGATGCGACGGGCAGCACGGTCGTCGGGATCGGTTGTCACCACCCAGATCTGGCTGCGGGTGCCGCCCTCGGGCGCGACCTGACACGCCAGCCAATGGCCGTCGGCGGAATGGATAACGCCGGTGACGGGGCCTTCGACGGGGAGTTCGACGTCACGAGACGAACTCGCGCGCCAGCCACGCAGAAAGCGCTGCACCGCCCGCGGATAGCCGCCGTCGTCGACAAGATGGGCGAACGCGGTGGCATCCGGCGACAGCGACGCGCCATA
>JAVRPG010000126.1:0-2685 GCA_032162325.1 Mycobacterium sp.
CTCGACACCGTCAACGCACTACTCGGCCTCACCGCACCTTCGAAAGGTTCCCAACATGGCTAAACACCAAGCCCCCGATCGGCACCCCGTGCACGATCGCGCCGCCATTCGCACGACGGCACTGGCGATGATCGGATTGACACTCTTCGTCATCGCCATGATCGCCAGCTACTCCGGCGCGTTCGCCAAGCCGACTCTGCATCACATGGCCGTCGCCGTGGCAGGTCCCCAACAGGTCGTCGACGGCATCCGTGGCCAGGATGCATTGGCGGTCACCGAAGTTGGCGACGCCGCCGCCGCCCGCGAGCAGGTCTACGAGCGCAAGACGGACGCCGCGTTCGTCGTCGGCCCGACCGGCGAGATGAAGATCTATGTCGCGGGCGGTGGTGGACACAGCGTCGCCACCGCCGCCGAGACGGTCGGCCGCACCATCGCCGCCAAGGCGGGTCTCGCTGCGACCGTCGAGGACGTCGCGCCCGCATCGGCAGGCGATCCGTCCGGCACCGTCGAGTTCTACGCGATCATCTTCATCTCGATCGGTGCGTCCGTCGGCGCAACCGTGTTGGGACGTGTCATGGGCACCGTCCGTAGGCCGCTGACGCTGGCGCTGCGTACCGCGACACTGGCCGGCTATTCGGCGCTCCTGGCCGCAGGCGTGACCCTTTACGTCGACGTGATTCTCGACGCACTGACGGGTCACACCTGGCAGGTCTTCGGTGCGCTGTGGCTCTACGCGATGGCCGTCGGCGGAGCGGTCACGGGTGTCGCAGCGGCGTTCGGCTCGGTCGCCTCGATGGCTCTCACGGCGTTCCTGGTCGTGGTCGGCAACGCCGCGGCCGCTGGTCCGGTGGGCCGGCCGCTGCTGTCGGGTTTCTACTCGTCGTTCACCGCGATAGTGCCACAGGGTTCGGGCGTCTCGCTGCTGCGTAGCGTCGAGTACTTCGGTGGTCACGGCGCGCAGACGCCGCTTGTGACGGTGGCGATCTGGGGTGCGGCGGGTTGCTTGTTCGCAATCGCCGCCACCGCTTCGCGAGTGAATTATCGTGCCGTCTATGAGCGTTTCGCTGAGCGAGACCGAGCAGTATTTCGACCTCGGGTCCTATCACCGGCCGATTGAGACACCGTCCCCTCAGGCGCAGCTGTGGTTTGACCGCGGGTTGGTCTGGGCATACGCGTTCAACCACGAAGAGGCGATCCGCTGCTTCGACCGCGCTTTGGAGCTGGACCCGGACCTGGCGATCGCCCGCTGGGGTGTCGCCTACTCGATAGGACCGAACTACAACAAGGCATGGGAGGCGTTCGATCCCGTGGACATGGCGGCGTCGCTGGCGCGGGCGCGGATGGAACTCGGCCTGGCCGTCAAAGGTCGCGCTTCGGCCGTCGAACAGGGCCTGATCGAGGCGCTGCAGGCCCGCTTCCCCACCGACGACCCGAACGACGTCGACGCGGTGCACGCCGGGCACACCGCCTACGCCGACGCCATGGTCGCCCTCGCCGAGGCGTACCCCGACGACATCGACGTGCAGACGCTGGCCGCCGACGCTTTGGTCAACATCACCGCATGGGCCCTGTGGGACACCAGAACCGGCGAGCCTGCGCCAGGCTCACGGGTGGTGGAGGCCAAGCGGATCCTCGACCACGCGCTGGCCACCCCCGCAGGACGCGAACATCCCGGCGCCCTTCATCTGTACCTGCACACCATGGAGATGTCGGCGAGCCCGCAGGATGCGCTGCCCGCCGCGGACCTGCTGCGCAATCTGGTGCCCGACGCCGGTCACCTGCAACACATGCCCAGCCACATCGTTGTGTTGTGCGGCAACTACCGCGACTCGGTGGTGTCGAATCTGTCTGCCGTGCAAGCAGATCAGCAGTTCGTCGAGCGGGAGGGACCGCTGAACTTCTACTCGCTGTACCGTGCACACAACCTGCACTTCATCGTCTATTCCGCGATGTTCGAAGGCAGCTCGCGCGCCGCGCTCGACGCCGCTGACGAACTCGGCGGTCAGCTGACGCCGGAACTGCTGGCCATCGAGTCCCCGCCGATGGCGGACTGGCTGGAAGCGTTCGTGCCGTTGAGAATTCACGTGCTGGTGCGTTTCGGCCGGTGGGACGAGTTGATCGCGCAGCCGCTGCCCGAGGACGTCGACCTGTACTGCAGCACGGCGACAACCATCCACTACGGCCGCGGTGTTGCGCATGCCGCCAAGGGTCAACTGCCGCAGGCGCGAGCAGAACGGGAGTCGTTCACGCAGGCTTATGCTCGCATCCCGGACACCCGCTACCTGTTCAACAACACCGCGCGCGATATCCTGGCCATTGCCGGCGAGATGCTCGACGGCGAAATCGACTACCGCGAAGGGCGATTCGACGACGCGTTCGCTCACCTGCGTCGCGCCATCGAACTCGACGATTCTCTGCCGTATGACGAACCGTGGGGGTGGATGCAACCGACCCGGCACGCCTACGGCGCGCTACTCCTCGAGCAGGGTCGTGTCGAGGAGGCCGCGCAGGTGTACGCCGCCGACCTCGGGCTGGACCCCACGCTGGCCCGGCCGTGCCAGCACCCGGGCAACGTGTGGAGCCTGCACGGCTACCACGAATGCCTGCAGCGCCTAGGCCGGACGGTCGAGGCCGCAGTCATCGGGCAACAACTCGAGGCGGCGAAGGCCCGCGCCGACGTGCCGA
>JAVRPG010000127.1:0-6168 GCA_032162325.1 Mycobacterium sp.
CTGCAGGCATTGTTGTACAGCGTTGTGCTGCACAGGTTCCTGCGGTGGCGACTGCACGGGTACGACCCCGTGCGGCATCTGGGTGGGGTGATGTATCTGTTCCTGCGCGGGATGTGCGGGCCGGAGACGCCGGTGGTTGACGGCCATCCGGCGGGGGTGTTCAGCTGGCGGCCGCCGGCGTCGCTCGTCACGGCGCTGTCTGATCTGCTCGACGCGGGACGGGTGGCCGCATGACGGCCGTCGAATGGCGACAGGCGCGCGGCGCCACCGGGCTGCTCAGGACGTTCACCGATGCCGAGGTGATCGAGTCGTCGGATGTGCATGTGGCGCAGCGGCTTACCGCTTTGGCATCTGAACCGGATGAGGCGGTCGCGCTTGCCGTCGCGTTGGTCGTGCGGGCGCTGCGTAACGGATCGGTGTGCCTGGACGTGCGGTCGGTTGAGCAGCAGGTCGGGGTCGAGGGCCTGCCGTGGCCCGACGTCGACCACTGGCTCGGGGCTGTTCGGGCGAGCCCGCTCGCGGGACAGCCGCCCGTGCTGCGGGTCGATGGGGATCTGCTGTATCTCGACCGGTACTGGCTGGAAGAACAGCAGGTGTGCCGCGACGTGCTCACGATGATCGGGGCCAAGCCGAGGCAGGCGTCCCCCGACATCGATCGGCTGTTTCCTGCGGGGTTCGAGGAGCAGCGCGCAGCTGCCGAAGTCGCGCTGTCACAAGGATTGACGGTGCTGACGGGCGGCCCGGGAACGGGAAAAACCACGACGGTGGCGAGGCTGTTGGCGTTGCTTACCAGCGGCGCCCACTTACGGATCGCGCTGGCGGCCCCGACGGGTAAGGCGGCGGCGCGTCTGCAGGAAGCCGTTCAGCTCGAGGTGGGCAAGCTGGCGCCGGCGGACAAGCGGGCATTGGCGGGATTGCACGCGATGACGCTGCACCGACTGCTGGGCAGCAGGCCCGACACCTCGGCGAGGTTTCGCCACAATCGGGGCAACCGGCTCCCACACGAGGTGATCGTGGTGGACGAGACGTCGATGGTGTCGCTGACGATGATGGCGCGGCTGCTGGAGGCGGTGCGTCCCGATGCGCGGTTGATTCTGGTGGGTGACCCGGACCAGTTGGCGTCGGTGGAAGCCGGCGCGGTATTGGCCGATCTGGTCGACGGCCTGGAGAGCACGAAGATCGCGGAACTGAGGACGTCGCACAGGTTCGGCGAATCGATCGGCGCCCTCGCGTCGGCAATTCGTGACGGTGATGCGAACAGCGTCGTCGACGTCCTGCGCGCCGGTGGCGAGCACATCGAGTGGATCGAGGACGACGCACCGTCGGAGCACCTTCGGAAAGTGCTTGTGCCCCATGCCGTTGCGCTGCGTCAGGCCGCGCTGATCGGTGATGCCGCCGCGGCGCTGGCGACACTCGACGAGCACCGGTTGTTGTGTGCCCATCGGCACGGGCCCTACGGAGTCCGATACTGGAACCGCCAGACCGAGCGCTGGCTGACCGAAGCGACCGGAGAGCCGATTTGGGCGGCCTGGTACCTCGGTCGGCCAATCCTCGTGACGGCCAACGACTACGGCCTCGGCCTCTACAACGGCGACACGGGCGTGACGCTCCTCAAGGATGGTGTGCTGCGTGCGGCGATCGCCGGTACCGGCGAGCCGCTCGAGTTCGCGACGAGCCGGCTGGCCGACGTCGACACGGTGCATGCGATGACCATCCACAAGAGCCAGGGAAGCCAGGCCAAAGAAGTCACGGTGCTGATGCCGCCGGAGGACTCGCGGCTGTTGACGCGGGAGCTATTCTACACAGCGGTGACACGGGCGAAGCAGAAGATCCGGGTCGTCGGGCCCGAGGCTGCGGTGCGCGGGGCAGTCGAACGGCGCGCGGTGCGGGCGTCAGGGCTGGCGCGGCGGCTCCGCGGCTGACGCGATCACGACTGGGCGCTGCCCTTGCGCCACTGGTCCCACGGCACGCTCCAGTCGCCGTTCTGCCGCAGCTGCAACGGCGGGCCGCCTGTGTTGCGCACCTCGACGACGTCGCCGGGCACGGAGAAGTCGTAGAACCATTTGGCGTTGTCGCCGTTGAGGTTCAGGCAGCCGTGGCTGGTGTTGGTGTTGCCCTGCGCCCACACCGTCGCGTTGAGCTGGTGCAGGTAGATCCCGTCGAGGCTGATGCGGGTGGCGTACGGGATGGTCACGCGATAACCGAGGCGAGAGTTGATCGGCAGTCCGAAGGTCGAGGAGTCCATGATCACTGGGTTGGCCTTGTCCATGACGGTGTAGATACCCGGTGGGGTCCAGAAGCTCAGCGTGCTGCCGCCGATGGTTTCGGTGCCGCCCATGCCCATCGACGTGGGCATGGTGCGGACCAGCTTGCCGTTGTCGAAGACGCTGACTTGCTTGGTGGTGTCGTCGGCGATGGAGACGTGCGAGTCGCCGATCTTGAACGACACGTGCTCGTCCTCTTCGCCGTATAGCCCGTCGCCGAGCGGGGCGCCGTAGATGTTGGCCGTCACCGTGACGGAAGTGCCTGGGGCGTAGTACTTTTCGGGCCGCCAGTGCGCGGTCTGGTCGTCGATCCAGTTCCACGAACCGGCAACCGGCGGGTTCGTGGTGACGACCAGGTGGCGTTCGGCGTTGGCCTTGTCGATGGGTTCGTCGAACTTCGCGACGACGACGGCGCCGACGCCGTAGGTCGCGCCGTCCTGCAGCAGGCCACCCGCGGTGGTCTCGAGATAGACCTCGGTCTGGTTGCCGGGGGTCAGGGTGGTGAAGCTGGACGTCTGGCGGGTCGGCATCCCGCCGGGGCCGCGGGCGGCGATCGTCAGGGTGTAGCTGCGCCCGTAGCCGAGCTGGGCGGTCGGCTTCCAGACTTTGGCGTCGGGGGTCATGACGCCGGGGATGGACTTGCCTGCGTCGTTGACGAGCTGGACGGTGTCGAGGGTCCCGCTGTTGGCGGTGACGAGGACGCGGCTGGTGGGGCTGACGTCGGTGGCACCGGCCGGGGGCAGGATCGATAGCGCCGCAGGCACGATCGGGGACGGCCGCGGAGCCACCTGCGGTACCGGGGCGGCGGTCAGCGTCGTCTGGCAGTGGCCGGCGCAGTCAGGACTGGCGGTGACGACGATGCCGCCGAGCACCGCGAGGACGGCGAGCACGGCCGCGAGGCAGGCACCGCGGACACGGCGAGTAGACGTCAACTGTTCTCCATTGTGGTTCGGCGAGGGGCCGTGACGGCTCAATACTAGACAGAACCTGTCGGGGTTGGCGCACCACGTCCAACCTGTGCGAATTCGTAATCGTCCTGTTGCGTGGGTGAATTCAGCGCTTCACAGTTGACGGCTGCGTCAGGCCTCCGCGGCGGTCCAGTCGTAGGGCAGGAACTTCCCGTCGAACGTGACCACGACACGGTCACCGGCCGGGTGCGGCTTCTTCTCGACGTCGACGCTGAAGTTGATGGCGCTCATGATGCCGTCGCCGAATTGTTCGTGGATGAGCTCCTTGATGGCGCCGCCGTAGACCTGAAGGACCTCGTAGAAGCGGTAGATGGTCGGGTCGGTGGGCACCGAGGTGGGGAGGCCGCCGCGCATCGGCACTGCGGCGAGGACCGGCACGACAGACTCGTCGAGACCGAGGAGCTCGACGAGCTTCTGACCCTCGTGGGCCGGGATTGGGTGCTGGCCGAGCAGGGCGGAGGTGGTCCAGACGACGGGCTTGCCGATGGCGTCGGCGAGCTGCTGCCACGTCAGGCCTTTCGCCAGGCGGGCGGCGACAATCTGCTGGGTGATCTCGTCTCGGGTCATGCAGCCATCATGGGCCGGAGGTGCTGTGTCTGCTTACTGGGGCCAGCACCTACCAGACCCATGTAAGCGGTTTTGCCCGCGTAGCGAGCGACAATCGGCGCGCCGCTGCGACTCCGCCGTTCGATCCGGCTTTAACGCTCGCGCTTACCGGCCCTCTCGCGCTGCATGTTGTTCAGGAGTCTCGAAGGCGTTGACTGCCTCGGGGGCCGGGATGACGGCTGGGGCGGCCGGTCCGCTCACCCTTACTCCCCTTCCTGTGCTCAGGCTGTGTCCAACGCGGACGTTACCCCGCCGCACCAGTGTCGAAACGCAAACTGTTGCGATCCGGTAACGCGGGACAACATCGACGCGATTACATCGGCAGTAACCATCAACCCCACTAGTTCCAACCCTTGCGGAGGCACGTGCGACGCCGATGGAAAGCCGCCGCCGGTGCGGTAGCCCTCGCTGTCTTCCCGCAATCGCCGATCATCGTCACCCGGGGCAACCCACAGAACGGCAACACGGAAGCCGGTCAGATGCGAAAGATGCTGATGCTCCTTGGCTTCCCAGACAATCGAATCATTGTCGAGGACAAAGCAAATAGCACCGTACAGTACGCCCGGTTCTCGGTGCCGCTGGCGAAGCAAGCCGGCACGTCGGGCGTGATGTTCGTAACGTCCACGACGCATCAGGGCCGGGCCGACGGAGCCTTCGCCGACCCAGGCGGCAACCTTCTGGCGACGGTGAGTTACCCCGACGGGAACCCGTCGGTGAACGTCGCCCAGTTCGCGCATGACGCGATCAGCCCGTTCGTCAACGTCGGCTTGCGGCGCGTGTCGTTGCTTGCGGGCCAGTTCTCCTTCAGCGCAGACACATTCGCGCGTTGTCCTTTGGCGAACGGAACGGTGAAGAGCGCTACCTCGGAGAGGACCAGGGGATAGTGGACCCGATCGACAGCCCTGGCCGACTTTCCTGGACATCCTCGCCGAGGTGGTGGAATTATGCCTCAATTTCCGGCCGACGCGGTACGGTACGAACCGGGTTGACTCCCCAGCCCAACGGAAACGTCACGGCGGCGATCTCAATCCCCGCCGGCAGGGGTGTAAACCCCGACGTCAGCCGACATTCACGGCTGTGCATTCGGGTGTGGGGTTACGTGCCAACTGGAACAGAAGCAAAGGTCACGATCCGTACCGGCCGCGGCGCGCTGCTGTTGCCGTGCACGAGCAGGTCTGTACAGTCAGGGCGTCCGAAACGCTCGGCTCCTCGCTCCGAACGGAGCGACGACTCATCTGAGGTGAATACGAGAGGGTCACGCTCTTCGGTAGTCACCGTCGGCCCCGTCAGGGACGGGCGACGGTCGTATCGTAGCGGCTCCAACATGGCTGGGCGCGCGCAATCGCGCGGTGGGCCACCGGCACAACGAACACACCGCGCCGTAGCGCCGGAGCCAAAGGGATTGTCGTGAGCCAATTTACCGAGACGATGTTCTTCAACGCCCGGTGCAGCTTCAAGGGCATGACCACCGGCGAACCCGACGCCCCGGTCCGGCACACCTGGACCGAGGTACACCAGCGGGCCCGCTGCGTTGCAGGCGGTCTGGCCGCCTCCGGCGTCGGACATGGCGACGCGGTCGCCGTGCTAGCGGGCGCCCCGGTCGAGATCGCGCCGACCGCGCAAGGCATTTGGATGCGTGGCGGCAGTTTGACCATGCTGCACCAGCCCACCCCCCGCACCGATCTGGCGCGCTGGGCCGAGGAGACCACCGCCGTCATCAGGATGATCGACGCCACGGCAGTGGTCGTGTCGGATCCGTTCATGGCGGCGGCGCCTCTGCTCGCTGAGCTGGGGATGCGGGTGCTGATTATCGAAGATCTACTCAACGGTCGATCGATCGCCCCCGTCGATACCGACGACGACGACGTGGCCCTCATGCAACTGACGTCCGGGTCAACCGGTTCGCCCAAAGCCGTCCAAATCAGCCACCGCAACTTCGTCGCCAATGCCGAGGCGATGATCGTCGGCTGCAACTTCGACGTCGACACCGACGTGATCGTGAGCTGGCTGCCGTGCTTCCACGACATGGGCATGACGGGCTATCTGACCGTGCCGATGTACTACGGCGCCGAGCTCGTCAAGGTCACACCGATGGACTTCCTGCGCGATACGTTGTTGTGGGCCAAGTTGATTGACAAATACAAGGGCACCATGACGGCAGCGCCGAACTTTGCCTACAATCTGTTTGCAAAACGATTGCGCAGGCACTCCACTCCCGGCGAGTACGACCTGTCGTCGCTGCGGTGGGCGCTGTCGGGCGCCGAGCAGGTCGACCCCCTCGACGTCGAGGATCTGTGCGACGCCGGGAAGCCGTTCGGGCTGCGACCCGA
>JAVRPG010000128.1:0-2870 GCA_032162325.1 Mycobacterium sp.
TCCCGTCGGGGCGGATATGGGCCGCCCGGGCCAACCAGCGCAGCGCCTCGTCGTCGTCGAAAGCCGGCAACATGTGGGTGCGTTTGAGTCGCTGTAACTGCAGCCGGTGTTCCAGCAACCGCAGGAACTCGTAGGAGGCGGTCAGATTTGCTGTGTCGTCCCGCCCGACGTAGCCGCCGGCCCCCAGGGCGGCCAGCGCATCCACCGTCGACGCCACGTGCAGCGACTCGTCGGTGCGACCGTGCACGAGTTGCAAGAGCTGCACCGCGAACTCGACGTCACGCAGCCCGCCGCTGCCGAGTTTGATTTCGCGGCTTCGGACGTCGGCCGGCACCAGCTGCTCCACCCGCCGCCGCATCGCCTGAACTTCGCTGACGAAATCTTCACGCTCACAAGCGGTCCACACCATCGGCATCACTGCGGCGATGTACTGCTTGCCCAGTTCCGCATCGCCGACGGCCGGCCGGGCTTTCAGCAGCGCCTGAAACTCCCAGGTCTTCGCCCATTGCTGGTAGTAGGCGACATGCGAGTCGATGCTGCGGACCAGCTCGCCGTGGCGGCCCTCCGGGCGCAGCGCGGCGTCCACCTGGAAGAACGCCTCCGATGCCAACCGCATCATCTCGCCGGCTACCCGGGCAGATACCGGGTCGGCGTTCTCGGCAACGAAGATTACGTCGACGTCGCTGACGTAGTTCAGTTCGCGCGCGCCGCATTTGCCCATTGCGATGACCGCCAGCCGGGGCGGTGTGGCGTCGCCGCAGACGGTGGCCTCGGCGACGGACAGGGCAGCCGCCAACGCGGCGTCCGCTAGATCGGCCAGGTGGGCACCGACAGCGCTGAAAGGCAGCACGGGCTCGTTCTCGACTGTCGGCGCCAGATCCAGAGCGGCCAGCACCAGCACCCGGTTGCGGTAGAGGATGCGTAGTCGCGATACGACCGAGCCTGGGCCATCTGAAGTTTCGCCCAGGCACTCGGTGAAGGCGGCACTTAGCTGCTCGGCGGATGGCAGCTTCACCGTGCCCTGCAGCAGATGCCATGCCTGCGGATTGGCGATCAGATGATCCCCCAACGCCAGCGAGGACCCGAGCACTCCGAACAGCCGACCGCGCAGGCGGCGGTCGGCGGCCAATGCCGCGTTCAGCTCGTCCCAGTCGTCGCCGAGCGCCTCGGCCAGCCGGACCATCGCGCACAGAGCCGCATCGGCATCCGGTGCGCGCGACAGTGACCAAAGCAGGTCGATACGTGCTTCGGTGTTCCAACCCAGCTGCGCCAAGTTGGCACGTGCGCGCGCATCGACCAACCCGAGCCGGCCGAGGCTGGGGACCTTCGGCCGCTCCGTCACGGGTTGGTTCACGACCATGACCGTAGCGCAGATTTCCTGAGATCTGGTGTGCCCTAGGTGACCGGTTGGATGAGAGGGCTACCGGCACCGGTCACAGCGAAATATAAGTCTTCAGCTCAAAGGGTGTGACGTGGCGGCGGTAGTTCGCCCACTCAGAACGCTTGTTGCGCAGGAAGAAGTCGAAGACATGCTCCCCCAAGGCTTCCGCGACGAGCTCGGAACTCTCCATGGCACGCAGCGCTTCGTCCAGGCTGGACGGCAGCTCGCGGTAACCCATCGCGCGGCGCTCCTCGGGCGTGAGGTCCCAGACGTTGTCCTCAGCTTGGGGGCCCAGGACGTAACCCTTCTCCACACCGCGCAGCCCGGCCGCCAGCAGCACGGCAAACGCCAGGTAGGGATTGCAGGCGGAGTCTGGGCTGCGCACCTCGATACGCCGCGACGAGGTCTTGTGCGGGCTGTACATCGGAATACGTACCAACGCCGACCGGTTGGCTGCCCCCCACGACGCCGCGGTGGGGGCCTCGCCGCCCAGCACCAGCCGCTTGTAGGAGTTGACCCATTGGTTGGTCACCGCGCTGATCTCGGTCGCGTGCTCGAGGATGCCGGCGATGAACGACTTGGCGACATCGGAGAGTTGCAACGGATCGTCCGGACTGTGGAACGCGTTGACTTCGCCCTCGAACAGGCTCATGTGGGTATGCATGGCCGAGCCGGGGTACTGCCCAAACGGCTTGGGCATGAACGTCGCCCGCATCCCCTCTTCGAGCGCGACCTCTTTGATGACGTAGCGGAACGTCATCACGTTGTCGGCCATCGACAGCGCGTCCGCGAAGCGAAGGTCGATCTCCTGCTGCCCGGGCGCGCCTTCATGGTGGCTGAACTCCACCGAGATGCCCATGAATTCCAGGGCGTCAATCGCCTGACGGCGAAAGTTAGAGGCGGTATGCACCGCCTGGTCGAAGTAGCCGGCGTTGTCGGCCGGAACGGGCATCGACCCGTCCTCCGGACCGGGTTCCAGCAGGAAGAACTCGATCTCGGGATGCACGTAGCACGAGAAGCCGAGGTCGTTGGCTTTGCCCAGCTGGCGCCGCAGCACGTGCCGCGGGTCGGCCCAGGAGGGCGAGCCGTCGGGCATCGTGATGTCGCAGAACATGCGTGCCGAGTGGTGGTGGCCCGTGCGAGTTGTCCAGGGCAGCACCTGAAAGGTCGACGGGTCAGGATGCGCGACGGTATCGGACTCCGAGACCCGAGCAAAGCCCTCGATCGACGACCCGTCGAAGCCGATGCCTTCCTCGAAGGCGCCCTCAAGCTCGGCCGGCGCGATCGCGACAGACTTGAGGTACCCGAGCACATCGGTAAACCACAGCCGGACGAAACGGATATCCCGTTCCTCCAGCGTGCGGAGCACAAATTCCTTCTGTCGGTCCATAACTGGAACAGTATGCATTGACCATTAAATCTGTGTTACCGCCGCTGCCTAACACCGTAAGTTTCCCGGCACCGCCCCGTCGACCAAGTAGCTGACCAC
>JAVRPG010000129.1:0-3939 GCA_032162325.1 Mycobacterium sp.
GGATGAACACCTCGAACGACACCAGCGCGCTGACCGGGTTGCCCGGCAATGTGACGATGGGCGTGCCGTTCACGGAGCCGGCGCCCTGCGGCATGCCGGGCTGCATGGCCACCTTGACGAAGTCGACGTCACCGCCGAGGGAGTCCTTGACCACCTCGTAGGCCCCCGCGCTGACGCCGCCCGTCGTGATGATCAGGTCGGCATCAGCGGCGTGGCGGTTCAGCGTGTCGCGGAACGTGGCGACGTCGTCACCGGTCATCGGCGCGGCGAGCACGTGAGCGCCTGCGTCGCGCACGGCCGCGGCGAGCATCACCGCGTTGGACTCGTAGATCTGGCCGGGCCGCAGCGGCGTGCCAGGTGCCACCAGCTCCGAGCCAGTCGACATCACCAACACCCGTTGCTGCGGAACCACTTTCAGCTCGTCCAAGCCCAGCGCGGCGGCCAGGCCCAGGCCGGCGGGGGTGACCACCTGGCCCGCGCGTAGCACCGTGGTGCCCGCCGTCACGTCCTCGCCTGCGCGGCGGATGTGCTGACCGGCTGGGGCGTTCGCGCGGATGGAGACGGTGTCGGTTGCGCCGTCGGTGGCCTCGACGGGCACCACCGCGGTTGCGTACGCCGGCAACGGCGCGCCCGTCATGATGCGGTGCGCCGTACCGGGTTTCAGTGTAAGCGGGTCGGTGCGGCCTGCCGGGATGTCCTCGGCTACGGGCAGCAACACGGGCTGCTCTGGTGTCGCGGCGGCGATGTCGTCGGCCATCACGGCGTACCCGTCCATCGCCGAGTTGTCGAACCCGGGCAGCGACAAGGGAGCAACGACATCGTCGGCCAGCACCAGCCCGAGCGTCTCGGCGAGCGGCAGCGTGATCGGTGGCCTGCGGGTGATCAGGCCGGCGACGACGCGCCGGTGTTCCTCGACGGTGCGCATCAGACGGGGTACGTCACGCCGGTGAGCTCTTCGGACAACGTCCACAGCCGGCGCTGGATGTCCTCGTTGTGCGACTGTGCGCTTGACGCAACGACTTTCGGGTGGCCGCGCTGTTCTCCGATGCCGTCGGGTCCGTAGTACTGGCCATCCTGTGCGCCGGGGTCGGTGGCCGCGCGAAGGGTGGGCAGCGCACCCATCTCGGGGCCCTGCGCGATGAAGTTCCAGAAGAACTGGCTGACCTCCCTGATGCCGACCGGCATGTTGCGCAGGAGGTCGGTATTGGCCGCACCGGGATGCGCGGCCGTCGCGATCGTCGGTGACCCCTTGAGCTTGAGCCGTCGCGCCAATTCGTAGGTGAACAACAGATTCGCAAGTTTTGACTGCCCGTAGGCGGCGACCCGGTTGTAGCCCTTTTCCAACTGCAAGTCCTCGAAGTGGATCCGCGCCATGATTCGGTGGCCGACGCTGCTGACCGTCACCACCCGTGAGCCCTCGACCGGCAGCATGTGGTCGAGCAGCTGACCGGTGAACGCGAAGTGGCCGAGATGATTTGTGCCGAACTGCAGTTCGAAACCGTCCTTGGTCTTCGACGGTTCGGTGTACATCACGCCGGCGTTGTTGATCAGCAGGTCGATGCGCGGATGGCTGGCCCGCAGTTCGTCGGCCGCCTTGCGGATGTTCTCCAGCGACGTCAGGTCCAGCTCCTGGACGGCTACCACGGCGTTGGGGCTCTTCGACTTGATCCGATTGGCGGCGTCGTTGCCCTTGTCGAGGTTGCGCACCGCCAGCACGACGTGCGCACCCTTGTCGGCGAGAACGGCGGCGGCTTCGTAACCGATGCCGGTGTTGGCGCCGGTGACGATGGCAACCCGGCCGGATTGATCGGGCACGTCGGCCGCGGTCCATTTGCTGCTCATGGGTTTCAACATACTCACGGCGGGGATCCGACAGAATCCTTGGTATGACCGCCGGCCGCTTCGCCATGCTGCGCCGGTCCGGAATGTCGCGCATGGTGAGATTCTCACCGAACCGGCAATTCGAATAGGAGCTCTCATGTCCGAGAGGATGGGCGCGGCGGCGCGGACGGCAGCTACCGTGGCCGCGACCCTCGTTGGCGTCGGCGCGCTATCGCTGGCGCTGTTGGCCGCAGGCATGCGGCTGAAGCTGCCTGCCGTGCTCGATATCGTGCGGCGCCTCAACCGATCGTTGACGAACCCGCGGGTGATGCGCACTGCGGGAACCGACGCGACGCAGACGTCAGTCATTCAGCACGTCGGTCGCAAGTCCGGCCGGACCTACGAAACGCCGGTCGACACCATCCCGGCCACAACCGGCTTCCTGATCGCACTGCCCTACGGAACCCGGGCCGACTGGGTACGCAACGTACTCGCCGCCGGCTCGGCCACCTTGGCCACGCATGGCGAGCGTGTCGACGTCGACCGGCCGACCATCGTCGCCACCGCCGATGTGGCAGGACAGATCCCGGCCAAGACCCTGCGAACGCTGCGGTTGTTCGGTGTCAGCCAATGTCTGCGTCTCGAAAAATCGTGAATCTGGCTGACCCCGCCAATCCGCCGAGCAAGAAGGCTCCGTTGGTATGGGCGATCGGCGCGGCGATCCCGTGGCTCGTGCTGGCGGCGGGCCAGGTGGTGTGGTTCGCGCTGGACGGACGGCTGGGTTGGTTGCATGCGGTCGCCGCTGCTGTCACGGTGTTCGGTTTCGTCGTCTTCGTGGCCGTCGTGCCGGTGTGGCGCTACCGCGTACACCGCTGGGACATCGGGCCGAAGGCGGTGTACACCCGCACGGGCTGGCTGGTCCAGGAGCGGCGGATCGCGCCGATTTCGCGGGTGCAGACGGTCGACACCTACCGCGGCCCGCTGGACCGGCTGTTCGGTCTGGCCAATGTCACGGTGACCACGGCCTCGTCGGCGGGCGCGGTGCGCATCGTCGCGCTGGATTCCGACGTCGCCGACCGCGTCGTCGCTCAGCTCACCGACATCGCCGCGCTCGGCGCGGAGGACGCGACGTGACCGTCGACGCCGGCGAGGTGTGGCAACGGCTCAGCCCCCGCATGCTGCTGGTGCACCCGG
The DNA here is from genome assembly GCA_032162325.1 of Mycobacterium sp. Classification (GTDB taxonomy): domain Bacteria; phylum Actinomycetota; class Actinomycetes; order Mycobacteriales; family Mycobacteriaceae; genus Mycobacterium. The sequence continues at coordinate 3,016 of JAVRPG010000129.1, forward strand.
TGCATGAGGTGTTGCGGCAGATCCCACTGCTGATCGGGTCGGTGGTGCTCGGCTCGGCGACCGGTAATCCCATGTGGACGCTGTTCGGCCTGGCGCTCGTCGTCGGCTACGGCGTGGCGCGGTGGTTCACCACCACCTATCGAATCGACGGCCAAGAGGTCCAGCTGCAGACGGGTGTGCTTCAGCGCAAGGTTCTTTCGGTGCCGCGCAACAGGATTCGCTCGGTGTCGACCGACGCGCGGCTGTTGCACCGGCTGCTCGGGTTGACGGTGCTGCGGGTGAGCACGGGTCAGGAGGCCAAGGGCGACACCGCGTTTGCGCTCGACGCGGTGGAGGCCTCCCAGGTGCCCCGCTTGCGGGCGGTCCTGCTGGAGGACTCGCTTGCTCCTGCCGTTCAGGGAGCGTCCGAGCCGGGCAGGGAGCTGGCACGCTGGCAGCCGTCGTGGCTGCGGTACAGCCCGCTGAGCTTCACCGGGCTGGCGATGATCCTGGCTGCGGTCGGGCTGGTGTATCAGGCGGGAGTCGGTGCGGCACTGCAGAATTCGCGGATTGCACAATCCGGGGTAGATGCGGCGGAGCGCTTCGGGGTGGTCGCGAGCGTCGTGGTGACTGGGGTTGCGGAGCTGGTCGCCTCGGTGGTGCTGTCGGTGCTGCGGTCGTTGGTGACGTACGGAAGCCTGGTCCTTCGTCGTGATGCGGACGCGTTGCACCTCGAGCACGGTCTGTTGAGGGTGCGCGAGCACACCTTCGACATGCGCCGGTTGCGCGGTGGAACACTGCGGGAGCCGTTGCTGGTACGGCTGTTCGGGGGCGCCCGGCTGGACGCGGTGATGACGGGCGTGGACGGCGCGGGCGAAGCGTCGCTGCTGCTGCCGCCGTGCCCTCGGGCGACGGCCGAGACGGTGCTGGTGGAGTTGATCGCCC